>NZ_JBSGTX010000212.1:671-1007 GCF_053607625.1 Streptomyces sp. NPDC055103 | reverse complement strand
TCTTTTGATAAAGACCACAGCATCCGGGAAGAAGCGTAGAGTCCGGAATTAGCCGCTGACAGGATCGCTGTCAGGATAACAAAGTTCATGATATCGGCTGCGTATGGTACACCGACTCTGTCAAAGACAGCGACAAACGGGCTTTTGATGACACCTGCATCTTGAATCGGAATCAGCCCTGACAGCACAAAAATTGTTCCGACAAAGAAGAGTGAGAGACGCCAGACCGTTGTTTTAATCGCTTTTGGTATCGTCTTGTCAGGATCAACGCTTTCACCGGCTGCGATTCCGATTAGTTCCGTTCCCGAAAACGCAAAATTGACGGACAGCATCGTC
>NZ_JBSGTX010000212.1:0-661 GCF_053607625.1 Streptomyces sp. NPDC055103 | reverse complement strand
GCCTAAAAGAATAAATAATACAATGGCTAATACTTTGATGCTGGAAAACCAAAATTCTGATTCAGCGAAAAACTTGACTGAAAATGCGTTAAGCAAGAAGATGAACAGCGCAAAGACGGCACTCCACATCCAAACCGATGTATGGGGAAACCAGCGCTGCATTAACAGGCCGGCTGCTGTGAATTCTGATCCCAATGCCACGGTCCATGTCAGCCAGTACAGCCAAGCGACCGTAAATCCGGTGCCCGGCCCTATGTATTTGGCTGCATAGGTGTGAAAGGCGCCGGTCACAGGCATGGCGACTGACAGCTCACCGAGGCATAGCATGACCAGATAGACGATGCCGGCCCCGACTAAGTAGGCGAGTATCGTTCCGGCCGGGCCTGCTTGCTGAATGGTATAACCTGAGCTTAAAAACAGCCCGGTTCCGATGACACCTCCCAAGGAAAGCATAAAGAGGTGCCGGCTTTTCATACTTCTCTGAAAGGTTGTCTCATTCTTGTTGTGGGCAGCGTTCATCTTTTTCCAACTTTCTATCAGCGATTTATTTCCTCCTAATAAAAAATCTCATGTCAGAAAGTGACACGAGACTCCGGCGAACCGGCTTTAAGTTAGAATATACAAACTATTACGATAAGTCAAGTTGTTTTTAAAGAGCGGG
>NZ_JBSGTX010000211.1:0-1020 GCF_053607625.1 Streptomyces sp. NPDC055103 | reverse complement strand
GCTCATATGAGGGCAATGTCTGCGAGCCTCCATTTGTTTCAGACTGCTATAAGGCAGATGCTGGTGCATATACTTACCTACTGTTGCAGGTGCGATGATATCATCTGCACATTGGAGAATAAGAGAGGGAACCGATACCTTCGAAAGATCCTCTCGGTGATCAGAAAAAAACGCCGCTTTCGCGAATTGGCGGGCAATGACAGGATCAGTAGAACAAAAACGGCTTTCAAGCTCTTCCTTAATTTCAGGCCGATCTGGCTGATTCAGAACGGTTGCCGCAAATACAGTTGCCCAGCCGATATAATTTTTCTCCATCATCTCCAGCAAGCCGAGGAGCTGCTCCTCTTCAAATCCTCCGTAATACTCAGGCGGATCATTCAAATAGCAAGGAGAAGGCCCTACCATCACCAGCTGGGAAAAAAGCTCCGGGCGGCGGATGGATGCTAGCATTCCAATCACGGCTCCGACGGAGTGCCCCACAAACACGGTTTCCTCCAGATCTAAAGCCTCACAAACATCAAGAACATCCTGGGCATAGCCGTCAAGTGTCTGGTAACGATTCAGGTCATATGCGCGCAAATCTGAATGTCCCGAACCGACGTAATCAAACAAAATCACCCGATGATCTTCTTCAAAGGCAGGTGCCACGGCATTCCACACACTTTGATCGCATCCAAAACCAGGTGCGAACATGATAGATGCTTTGCCGCTGCCTTTCACCTTCACATGATTTCTAGACAAAATCGCTTCGTTCATGATTGGCTCCTTTCAGCCGGAAAGTAATATAAAGTTCAATATTTCAATCATAACACTCGGATGGTTTGAAGAGTGTATCTTTCTATGAATGTCACAGCAGTTTAAAAGAAAGAGGACATGGGAGATAGAAAAGATGGATGAATTGGAAGATGCAGGAGGAGGATTGCCTAGACATCGGGGTGAGAAAAAATTACATTTGTCACTCCATCATCAAGACACCTCATACTAACCACAGCTGCTCCGTCTACCGAAAATGTATAAAAG
>NZ_JBSGTX010000210.1:0-1021 GCF_053607625.1 Streptomyces sp. NPDC055103 | reverse complement strand
GCCGTACGGACCGCCTTCCACCCAGGGGGCCCGGCAGGTTCATCCGGTCTACGGTGAAGGTGCGCGCTTCGGGTGCGGCCCGTGCGCTCGATGCAGCCGGAGGTTCGATGGGCCGGGAGGACGCCAAGCCCGCGGGTGCAGGGCTGCCATGGCTGCGCCTGGACGAGCTGCTCGACGAGGTCCAGGTGCGTATCGACGAGGTGCGTGGCACCAGGGACCGGCTCAACGGGCTGCTCGGGGCTGTCATGTCCGTGGGTCGGGAACTGGAGCTGCCTCAGGTGCTGCGTGGCATCGTGGAGTCTGCCGTGACGCTGGTGGACGCCGAGTACGGAGCTCTGGGCGTCATCGGTGGCGACCGGAGGCTCTCCGCATTCCTCCCCATCGGTATCGACGACGAACTCCGTGAGCGGATCGGCGCGCTACCGTCGGGACACGGCATCCTCGGCGAGCTGATCCGCAACCCGAAGGCGCTGCGCCTGGCCGAGCTGTCCGAGCACCCGGCCTCGTACGGCTTCCCGGCTCATCATCCGCCGATGCACACGTTTCTGGGTGTCCCCATCCGGGTCCGCGACGAGGTGTTCGGCAACCTCTACCTGACGGAGAAGCGCGGAGGGGCCGACTTCGACGCCGAGGACGAGGCCGTCGTGACGACCCTGGCCGTGGCGGCCGGCATCGCCATCGAGAACGCCCGCCTCTACGAGGAGGGCCGCTTGCGCCAGCGCTGGCTGGCCGCCAGTTCCGACTTCACCAGCGCCCTCCTGTCCGGTGCGGAGCAGACCGAGGTGCTCGGCGGGATGCTGGAGCAGGCGGTGGACATCGCGGGCGCTGACATGGGGGTCTTCTACCTGGTCGGACCCGGCGGCGAGCTGCGGGGCTCGCTGGCCCGTGGCGAGGGCGCCGAGACGCACCGGGGTGTCGTCCTCCCGAACACCGAGGGGACCTTGGTCGAGGCCGCCCTCGCGCAGGACGGTCTGGTCACGGTCGTCGACGTCGAGAACGATCCGCGCATCACGGTGCAGCC
>NZ_JBSGTX010000209.1:0-1024 GCF_053607625.1 Streptomyces sp. NPDC055103 | reverse complement strand
CGCGAATTAGATGAGGAAGCGAACCGCCTTGCACGCCGGCTGCAAAAACACGGTGCGGGCAAAGGCTCTGTTGTAGCGCTGTACACGAAGCGCTCACTTGAATTGGTGATCGGCATTCTCGGTGTATTAAAGGCGGGAGCAGCCTATCTGCCAGTTGATCCGAAGCTGCCAGAGGACCGAATCTCGTATATGCTGGCTGACAGTGCGGCAGCCTGTCTTCTGACGCATCAGGAGATGAAAGAACAAGCGGCTGAGCTGCCGTATACAGGCACAACGCTCTTCATCGATGATCAAACACGGTTTGAAGAACAGGCAAGCGATCCTGCAACCGCGATTGATCCTAATGATCCGGCATATATCATGTACACGTCCGGCACAACCGGAAAGCCAAAAGGCAATATGACCACTCATGCCAATATTCAAGGTTTGGTCAAGCATGTAGACTACATGGCATTTTCTGATCAGGATACGTTCTTGTCGGTTTCGAATTACGCCTTTGACGCATTTACCTTTGATTTCTATGCTTCTATGCTGAATGCGGCACGGCTCATTATCGCAGACGAACATACGCTGCTTGATACAGAACGGCTCACAGATCTGATTCTGCAAGAGAATGTCAATGTCATGTTTGCGACAACCGCACTATTTAATCTTCTCACGGATGCGGGAGAGGATTGGATGAAGGGGCTTCGCTGCGTGTTATTCGGCGGAGAGCGCGCCTCAGTGCCTCATGTCAGAAAAGCGCTGCGGGTCATGGGGCCGGGCAAGCTGATTAACTGCTACGGGCCGACTGAGGGAACAGTGTTTGCGACAGCTCACGTCGTGCATGATCTGCCGGATTCCATCTCCTCATTGCCGATTGGAAAGCCGATCAGCAATGCCAGTGTTTATATTCTGAACGAGCAAAGCCAGCTCCAGCCATTCGGGGCGATCGGTGAACTGTGCATCAGCGGAATGGGCGTGTCAAAAGGATATGTAAATCGTGCTGACCTCACGAAGGAAAAGTTTATTAAGTGATCTGCGA
>NZ_JBSGTX010000208.1:0-1024 GCF_053607625.1 Streptomyces sp. NPDC055103 | reverse complement strand
GAACGCCGCGGCGCGGAGCCCGTCGACCACTTCGGAGGGGATCGGCTCCTCGGTGAAGGGGAACCGGCTGGTGTGCCGGAGCGCGAGGGCGGGGTGCAGCGCGTCGAGCGCGGCGTCGCTGTCTTGCGGACGGCCGAGTCGCACGTCGGCCAGATGCCAGGGGTCGGCGGGCGCGGGCAGTGGCTGGACCTCGGCGTGCAGGCCCCTGTGCGCGGCGGCGACCCGCAGGGCGAACAGGGCGGCGCCGCAGCCGAGGTGGAGGGCGCGGTGGTCGGGGTCCTCCACCGGCATGCCGCGCAGCGGATCGCCGTGCAGTTCGATGATGCCCGCGCCCGTCCTGCACACGAACTTCCAGGGCTGTGCGTTGTGCATGGAGGGTGCCGTGACGGCGTCCTCGATCAGTGACGTCACGAGGGGTCGGGTCAGAGCGGTGGTAGACACGGTTCGTCCTGTCAGAGGTGGGTCACCAAGAGATGTCGTGCGGAGTCCGGGTGGTGGATGCGAGGCGGGTGTCGTCCTCGTGGAAGGACAGGCGGTCCACGACGGCGACGACGCCGTCGGCCTTCTCGGCGAGTCCGACGAGCATCAGGGCCTGACTCCGCCGCCGGACGCCGCCCCCCAGTGTCACCACGCCGTCCAGGACGTGCACGTCCACCGCGTCCTCGGGCAGGCCCATGGCATCCGTCAGGACGTCCTCACGGATGCGGCTGCGTATCTCCGCGTCCGGGCGGAGGTAGACACAGAGGAGATCGCGGCGGGTCACGATGCCGACCAGTCGTTCCTCCTCGTCGACCACGGGAAGACGCTCGACTCCGCGGCGCACCATCAGCCGGGCCGCGTCCGCCACCGTCTCCTCGGCGTGCACGGTGACGGCCGGCGTGCTCATCAGGTCCCGCGCGGTCAGCTCGTGGCGGGCCAGGAGGTCGCTCTCGGAGACGACTCCGACGACATGGTCGTCGTCGTCCACGACGGGAACACCGCTGATGTCGTGCTCGGCGAGCAGCTTCGCCACATCCCGGAACGA
>NZ_JBSGTX010000207.1:0-1034 GCF_053607625.1 Streptomyces sp. NPDC055103 | reverse complement strand
GACTCGGATGCGTGCACCTGATCTAAGTTCATCGATTGATTGCTGAGAAAGCTTTCCGTACCCTTCAAATGCTCTGGTTTTGAAATATACGTCACCTTCTGATTCATATGCGTAGCCCTTTTTCACGAGCTGATCTACGAATTCGATAATGGCATCCATGTTCTCCATTACTCGCGGATGAAGGTCGGCTTTTCGGCAGCCGAGCGCGCCTACGTCTTCAAAGTATGCTTTAATAAAACGCTCTGAAATGGTGGGTACATCCTCACCGAGTTCATTTGCCGCTCTAATTAATTTATCGTCTACATCTGTGAAGTTAGAGACATACTGCACATCATAGCCTTTATACTCCAAATAGTTTCGAACCGTATCGTAAACGATTGCCGGACGCGCGTTCCCGATATGAATGTAATTGTAAACCGTGGGTCCGCATACATACATTTTCACTTTTCCCTCTTCAAGAGGAATGAATGTTTCCTTCTGTCTAGTCAATGTATTATAAAGTGTGATTGTCATTTTTGATTGATCCTTTCTTTTCTGTCTTCAAGTTCTGCCTTCAGCTCTAAAATCTGCTGTTCCAAAGACTTAAAGCGGTCAGCAACTGGATCGGGCAAATCCTGATGGTTTAAATCGCGTCTTACTTTCTTGCCATTTTGTACAACTACCCGTCCAGGGATACCGACAACTGTTGAAAAATCAGGAACATCATGCAGCACTACTGAACCAGCGCCAATCTTTGAGCCTTCACCGACCGTAATAGAACCGAGCACTTTAGCACCTGTGGCTATCAATGCGTCATCTTTAATCGTTGGGTGCCTTTTTCCCTTTTCTTTCCCCGTTCCCCCGAGGGTAACTCCCTGAAAAACGGTTACGTTATTGCCGATTTCACATGTCTCCCCAATGACAACCCCCATGCCGTGGTCTATGAAAAATCTTCTCCCGATTGTAGCGCCGGGGTGGATTTCTATCCCGGTAAAAAATCGGCTTACTTGAGATATAAGGCGTGCAAGGAAATAAAATTTTCGTTTATATAAAGC
>NZ_JBSGTX010000206.1:0-1035 GCF_053607625.1 Streptomyces sp. NPDC055103 | reverse complement strand
GCTTTCTGATCCTGTCTTGCTTTAAGGATAAAAAGAATATATGAAGGCCAAACAAATAACACAATAGAGCAGTGCTTTCTGCGAATGTGATGTGAACAGAATGACTGATCAAGGGAAGGACAATGAAAAAGAGAAGCAGCCATTTAGCCATCGTGACGAGAAAAGAATACAAAAGCGCGTACCGTTTGAGCTGATAGATGATTTCCTTCTTTTGCAGCAAAAACACTTTGTCCGCTTCCATTAAAAATGTACGAATCGAGCCTGTAAACATGATCAGCCCACACACAGCGTACAGCCATCTCCACTCCGCCACTTCAGACCACTCATAAAGAAGACCTCTTCCATTCATCAAATCAATATACTGATAGATGACAAAAGCAATCGCCGGCAAAACAATATAGAGAGCGACTGTCCAGTCAATGACCGCATGCAACACTTTAAACTGATACTTGTAATAGTCAAACAGCCTTCGAAAAAAGAGCGTACGCCCGTTCATGGCCGATCACCTTGAACTGCCTGATAAAAACAGTCAAGCAATGACTGCCCCTCTAATCCGGTCTTGTCCTGAATATCTTTTAACGTGCCTTGGAGAAATAATGAACCTTTCTCAATCATATAAAACCGGTCACAGATTTTTTCCGCGGTATCGAGTACATGCGTGCACATAAGAATTCCGGCTCCACGTTCTTTTTCAGCCTTAAGCATGTCCACAAAGCGTTTCGTCGATATCGGATCAAGGCCGATAAACGGTTCATCAATCACATACATATCCGGCTTAGAGAGAAAGGCCTGGATAAGCATTAGTTTTTGCTGCATGCCTTTTGAAAAGGTGACAGGCAGCTCATGTTTAACCTGATCAAGCGAAAACGTCTGCAGCAGGCTTTGGGCCCGATGCGCAAATTCTCTCTCTTCAATGCCGTAGAGTGTGCTGATCAGATCCAAATGCTCCCACAGCGTCAGTTCTTCGTAAAAGGACGGATGCTCCGGAATATATGCAAATGAACAGTCGTTCCAGGCAATATGCCCTTTAAAATC
>NZ_JBSGTX010000205.1:0-1038 GCF_053607625.1 Streptomyces sp. NPDC055103 | reverse complement strand
ATATAACCGTGCTTCCCTTAACCAGCTCACGATTTAACATCTCAAAACCCCTACCTAGTTTTCTTATGTAGCATTTTACGAAAGCCCGTTGAGATTGTCAAATGATTCCTATAGATCTTCTATATTGTGATACAGAGAAAATCTAACTATAATGAAAGACAAAACACGATGGAGGTTCAAGACATGTCTATGCATAAAGCACTCACCATTGCCGGCTCAGATTCAAGCGGCGGTGCTGGGATTCAAGCTGATTTAAAAACATTTCAAGAAAAAAACGTATACGGGATGACCGCCTTAACGGTGATCGTTGCGATGGACCCAAACAACAGCTGGGACCATCAGGTATTCCCGATCGATACTGATACAATCCGCGCCCAGCTTGCAACAATTACGGACGGCATCGGCGTGGACGCCATGAAAACAGGAATGCTGCCAACCGTTGACATTATCGAGCTTGCGGCAAAAACGATCAAAGAAAAACAATTAAAAAATGTGGTAATTGACCCGGTTATGGTTTGCAAAGGTGCTAATGAAGTCCTTTATCCGGAGCACGCCCAAGCCCTGCGTGAGCAATTGGCTCCGCTAGCCACTGTCATTACGCCAAACTTGTTTGAAGCCAGCCAGCTCAGCGGCATGGATGAACTAAAAACAGTTGACGATATGATCGAAGCCGCGAAAAAAATTCACGCACTCGGCGCTCAATATGTCGTCATTACAGGCGGAGGCAAACTCAAACATGAGAAAGCAGTTGATGTTCTCTATGACGGAGAAACAGCAGAAGTCCTTGAAAGCGAAATGATCGATACGCCTTATACACATGGCGCAGGCTGTACGTTCTCAGCAGCCGTGACAGCGGAGCTTGCCAAAGGTGCGGAAGTCAAAGAAGCCATTTACGCAGCGAAAGAATTCATCACAGCGGCCATTAAAGAATCCTTCCCGCTAAACCAGTATGTTGGTCCTACGAAGCATTCTGCACTGCGCCTGAATCAACAATCATAAACAAAAGGGGCTGCCTTACAGAGAGGCAGCCCTTTTTAA
>NZ_JBSGTX010000204.1:0-1040 GCF_053607625.1 Streptomyces sp. NPDC055103 | reverse complement strand
AACACCGAGGGGACCTTGGTCGAGGCCGCCCTCGCGCAGGACGGTCTGGTCACGGTCGTCGACGTCGAGAACGATCCGCGCATCACGGTGCAGCCCGAACGGTGGCAGGGGTTCGGACCGGCGGTGGCTGTCACGGTCGGCACCAAGGAGCGACTCAGCGGGGTGCTGATCCTCGCGCGGCGTCACGGTCGGCCCGCTTTCACGACCGCTGAGGTCACCGCGCTTCCCGGATTCGCCGGGCACGCGGCACTGGCGCTCGTCCTGGCCGACCGCCGTCGTGACGCCGAACAGGTGAGTCTTCTGGAGGACCGCGACCGGATCGCGCGGGACCTCCACGATCTGGCGATCCAGCGCTTGTTCGCCACGGGGATGACGCTGCAGAGCGCCCGGCGCTTCGTCGAGCACCCGGAGGCCGTGGACCGGTTGACCCGGGCCATCGACGACCTCGACGCCACCATCAAGATCATCCGGTCGACCATCTTCGGCCTCCAGGAACACGACACCCGGGGAATCACCCCGAAACTGCGAAAGCGCCTGGTCAAGGCCGTGGATTCGGCGGCGACGACGCTCGGATTCACTCCCGCGCTGCGTATGGAGGGCCTGATCGACACCGACGTACCACCGGAAGCGGCGGAAGAGGTGCTCGCTGTCCTGGGGGAGGCGCTCACCAATGTGGCCCGGCACGCCCGGGCCCGAAAGGCGGAGGTGGCGGTCGTGGCCGACGACGGAGTGCTGGCGGTGACGGTGAGCGACGACGGTGTCGGCATGGCGCACGGCGGCAGTCGCAGCGGACTGCGGAACCTTTCCGAACGGGCCGAGCGGCTGGGCGGCACGCTATCGGTCCACGCACGGGCGGCGCCGGGCAGCGGAACGGTCCTCGAGTGGCGGATCCCCCTCCCGACCGAGCGGGAGTGACCGACCGAGCGGGAATGAAGGCTTCTAGATCCAACGCCGTTCAGTTAGGGCGGGGGTCGGGGCGTCAAGGGCTGCTCGTGAGCATGGTGATGCTGATGGTGGCTTTGTAGGTGGTCCGGTCGATG
>NZ_JBSGTX010000203.1:794-1042 GCF_053607625.1 Streptomyces sp. NPDC055103 | reverse complement strand
CTTATATATCAGGAGGCAAACATATGGAGAACAACCCATACAATTTGCGGAATTTACCGCAGATTATGCGCAAAGCCCGCAAGACTGCAGGTCTTGCACAGTATCAAATCGGAATTCTAATCGGTGGAAAAGATCAGCGTTATGTCTCAGATGTTGAAAACGGTTTTAGCAGGCTAACACCTGAGTTGTGCATTAAGTGGTTTGAAGCCTGCGAAGCCTACGAACATATTGATCTCGTACATTACTTG
>NZ_JBSGTX010000203.1:289-784 GCF_053607625.1 Streptomyces sp. NPDC055103 | reverse complement strand
TCAAAACAAGACGAAAGCCACGCCGCTTTCGCAAGAACACTAATCAGTTTTTGAAGTCCGATGTAGATGCGGCGAAAAGAAAAATCGAATCAGCAGAAGAGCTCTCTATCATGCTTTCGGAGGCATTACGTGATGGTGATTATGAAGAGGCGATCAGTCTTGCTGGAAGTATCAAAGTTCTTACAGAGGATATCAGCCGACTGGCTAATAAAGGACGTTTATATGAAACAGCTATGAAAATGCAACAGCGTGGCATCAACTTGGCAGTGATAAGTAGGTGTTTGGGATGATGGTTCACTTTGTCCACAAACCAGCAACAGCGTTGGAGGTCAGAGCATGGTGTGAAAGAATCCGAAATCATAGCGAACTGTACTTGATTTGGGATAAACGCACAGCAAATTACAGAAAGGAGATTATGAATGATCGAAAATCCAATGATTCTAAACAACTGGCACGACAAGCTGACTGAGCCGGAAACGAAAAAGGATTTTTTCG
>NZ_JBSGTX010000203.1:0-279 GCF_053607625.1 Streptomyces sp. NPDC055103 | reverse complement strand
CGTGATAGATAGTGCCGAGGGTGAAGTCATCTTGAGGGAAAACCTTGAACGTTATCTAAAGGAGCATCTTGGTTTTGAATTTAGAAATGAGCATTAAAAAAGCCCACTCTGGCAAGTGGACTTAATTAAAGGCTTTCTGAAAACTCAAGTAAGAATATTCTACCAGATAGCCTCAAGAAAATCAATGGAGGTTTTATACATGGCTAAAGCAGTTAAAGTGGCATTCAGCGAGCGTGGGGAGGATCAGCAACGTTTAAGACAGGTTGGAGGTTCTATTGT
>NZ_JBSGTX010000202.1:0-1066 GCF_053607625.1 Streptomyces sp. NPDC055103 | reverse complement strand
GTCGGCCCTGGCCACGGCCATGGGCACGGCCACAGGCACAGGCACAGATACGGCCACGGCCGCAGGCACCGCCGGGGGCGGCACGGCCCTCGCGCTTCGTCCGCTTCCTGACAAATACCATGGTTTAAAAGACGTTGAGCAGCGCTACCGTCAGCGCTACCTGGATCTTATCGTAAATCCAGACAGCAAACATACGTTCATTACACGAAGTAAGATCATTCAAGCTATGAGAAGATACCTTGATGATCATGGATACTTAGAAGTAGAAACACCTACAATGCACAGCATTCCTGGGGGAGCTTCTGCGCGTCCGTTTATCACTCACCACAACGCGTTAGACATTCCACTCTATATGCGTATTGCTATCGAACTGCACCTAAAACGCTTAATTGTCGGCGGTTTAGAAAAAGTATATGAAATCGGCCGTGTTTTCCGTAACGAAGGTGTCTCTACACGCCATAACCCTGAATTTACAATGATTGAGTTATATGAAGCATATGCGGACTATAAAGATATCATGAGCTTAACTGAAAACCTTGTCGCTCATATCGCCCAAGAAGTGCTTGGCACAACTACGATTCAATACGGGGAAGAGCAAATCGACCTTAAACCGGAGTGGAAAAGAATCCATATGGTTGACGCAGTCAAAGAAGCGACCGGCGTTGATTTCTGGGAAGAGGTTACTGTTGAACAGGCGCGTGAATATGCAAAAGAACATGGAGTAGAAATTAAAGACTCTATGACAGTAGGGCATATCATTAACGAATTCTTCGAGCAAAAAATTGAAGAAACGCTTATTCAGCCAACGTTTATTTACGGGCATCCTGTAGAAATTTCTCCTCTTGCTAAGAAAAACCCTGAGGACCCGCGTTTTACAGACCGTTTTGAGCTGTTTATCGTTGGCCGTGAACATGCCAACGCGTTTACAGAGCTGAATGATCCTATTGATCAAAGAGAACGCTTTGAAGCGCAATTAAAAGAGCGTGAAGCCGGTAATGATGAAGCTCATCTAATGGATGAAGACTTTGTTGAAGCTCTGGAATCCGGTATGCCGCCAACAGGAGGT
>NZ_JBSGTX010000201.1:0-1084 GCF_053607625.1 Streptomyces sp. NPDC055103 | reverse complement strand
ATTTTATGATATGTATGAAGTGTACAAGCATTTGCCTCAAGGCATAAGCTCACCTTTTGAGAAGGTCAAGCGCGATGTCGAAGAGCGGCTGGTAGAAATAGCCGAAGACTATGAGGTCAACCGCCGCATTGTAGAAATTCCCGTCTGCTATGGCGGTGAATTCGGTCCGGATTTAGAAGAGGTGGCGAAGGTCAATCAGCTGTCACCGGAGGAAGTAATCGACATTCATACAAACGGTGAATATGTGGTATATATGCTTGGCTTCGCGCCCGGTTTTCCTTTTCTAGGCGGGATGTCAAAACGCATTGCAGCTCCGAGAAAATCATCACCAAGACCGTCGATTCCCGCAGGTTCGGTCGGTATTGCGGGATTGCAGACAGGCGTTTATCCGATTTCAACGCCGGGCGGCTGGCAGCTGATCGGCAAAACGCCGCTGGCTCTTTTCCGGCCGCAGGAAAACCCGCCGACATTGCTGCGGGCGGGAGATACTGTGAAATTCGTTCGCATCTCAGAAAAAGACTATCACGCCTATAAGGAGGAGTCCAATTGAGCATGAAAGTATTAAAGCCCGGACTGCTCACAACGGTTCAGGATATAGGCAGAACGGGTTACCAAAAATACGGCGTTCTGGCCAGCGGTGCTATGGACACGGTTTCACTGCGCATTGCCAATCTGTTGATAGGAAACGGCGAAAATGAAGCAGGTCTCGAAATAACGATGATGGGGCCCGGTCCGTCGTTTCATTTTTCAAAACAGACACTGATTGCTGTGACAGGGGCGGACTTCACGCTGCGTATTAATGACGAGGAAGCGCCTTTATGGAAGCCTGTGCTCATCAAGGAAAACAGCACGGTCAGCTTTGGCCCCTGCAAACTCGGCAGCCGTGCTTATTTGGCGGCAGCTGGCGGCATTGAGGTGCCTGCCGTCATGGAAAGTAAAAGCACATACGTCAGAGGAAGCATTGGCGGACTTCATGGCAGAGCGCTTCAAAAAGAAGATGAACTGAACATTGGAGAGATGTCAGCTCTTTCGCAAACCATCCTTTCTCGCTTAAGTTCGCAGCTTGGAAAACAGGGATTTGCAG
>NZ_JBSGTX010000200.1:0-1087 GCF_053607625.1 Streptomyces sp. NPDC055103 | reverse complement strand
GGATGCCGTCGCTGACAGTGGTCTTCTCGTCCGATACGGACATCTGCTTCTCTCCCGGTGCTGTAGCAACATGCTCTTCTTCTGCCATTCTGATGAGACGCACACCTTGAGTGACACGTCCGGTGATGGAGATATCATTGATGTCCATTCTGATGAGTACGCCGCTAGCTGTAATAATCATTAGATCCTCTTCACCTTTAGTAGCTTTCACTGCTACTAGTTGGCCGTTGTTCTCGGTGATTTTCGCTGTTTTGAGTCCTTTTCCGCCCCGGCTTTGGGTTCTGTACTCTTCAGCCGGAGTTCGTTTTCCGTACCCTTTTTCAGTTACGATAAGGACGTGTGATTCTTCCTCTAATATCTCCATGCCGACAACAACGTCGTCATCCGTCAGGGTGATGCCTTTTACGCCCGCCGCAGTTCTTCCCATCTCCCGGACATCTGTTTCAGGGAAACGGATCAGTAAACCGTTTTTCGTTCCAATGATGATTTGTTTTGTGCCGTCAGTCAGACGTACACCCATCAGTTCATCATCTTCACGAAGACCCAGAGCGATTAGACCATTGTTGCGGATATTAGCGAATTGAGATAGCGATGTTCGTTTTGAAACCCCATGCTTTGTAGTGAAGAAAAGGTAAAGCTCCGCATTGAATTCCGTGACTGGAATAATCGCGTTGATCCACTCACCCTTTTCTACCTCCAGCAGGTTAATAATCGGGATTCCTTTTGCCGTTCTGCCGTATTCAGGGATTTCATACCCTTTTGCACGATACACTTTCCCCTTGTTCGAGAAGAAGAGAATCGTGTCATGAGTTGACGTAGAGATCAAATGTTCAACGAAATCATCTTCGTTTGTTCCCATACCTTGTACACCTTTTCCGCCCCGTTTTTGACTGCGGTAAGTTGATGCAGGAAGACGTTTGACGTATCCGTTGTGCGTCAGAGTAACTACGATATTTTCTCTCTCGATGAGATCTTCATCTTCAATTGTCTCCAGTCCAGAAGTGACAATCTCAGTACGTCTTTCATCGTTAAAACGCTCTTTGATTTCCGTGAGTTCTTCACGAATGATCTCAAGCACTTTATATTC
>NZ_JBSGTX010000199.1:0-1089 GCF_053607625.1 Streptomyces sp. NPDC055103 | reverse complement strand
GTGTATGTCAACTCAGTGGACCCTCTCGCACAAGGCGGCACAGCTTGGAGCAAAGTCCGTTTCCTGAAAGCGGCTGCTGAAAAATTGACACAAAACTAATTCAGAGTAGGTTTTTGTATGTATTCAAAACAGTGGACACGTATCATATTGATTACTTCTCCATTTGCTATAGCGCTGTCACTTTTACTTTCAATCCTTTATGGGGCAAAGCATCTTAGCACAGATATTGTTTTTACATCTCTTATTCATTTCGATCCGGGAAACACAGACCATCAAATTATATGGCATTCCCGGATTCCAAGGGCTGCCGGCGCTCTGCTCATAGGGGCAGCCCTTGCTGTTTCTGGAGCGCTTATGCAGGGCATTACACGCAATTATTTAGCTTCGCCATCCATTATGGGTGTTTCAGATGGTTCAGCGTTTATCATTACGCTTTGCATGGTTCTGCTCCAGCTATCATATTATATTGAAATGATGATATACTCTTTTATCGGCTCAGTGTTAGGAGCGGTGTTAGTATTCGGCCTTGCCGCCATGATGCCAAACGGATTTACCCCCGTGCAGCTCGCCATCATCGGCACAGTCACAAGCATGCTGCTCAGCAGCTTATCAGCGGCCATGTCGATTTATTTTCAAATTTCTCAGGATCTCAGTTTCTGGTACAGCGCCAGACTTCATCAAATGAGTCCGGATTTCCTGAAGCTTGCCGCTCCGTTTTTCCTGATTGGCATTATAATGGCCATTTCTCTCAGCCAAAAGGTAACCGCTGTATCATTAGGGGACGACATTTCTAAAAGCCTGGGGCAAAAGAAAAAAACCATTAAAATCATGGCGATGCTTTCCGTCATCATTTTAACCGGCAGTGCCGTAGCGCTGGCCGGAAAAATTGCGTTTGTCGGGTTGGTTGTTCCGCATATCACGAGATTTCTCGTCGGCTCTGATTACAGCAGGCTGATTCCGTGTTCCTGTATTTTGGGCGGAATCTTTTTAACCCTGTGTGATCTCGCAAGCAGATTTATCAACTATCCGTTTGAAACACCGATTGAGGTCGTAACATCCATTATCGGCGTACCTTTCTTCCTTTATTTA
>NZ_JBSGTX010000198.1:0-1096 GCF_053607625.1 Streptomyces sp. NPDC055103 | reverse complement strand
CGATAAGACAGGGTCTGGCCGGAATACGTAAGCGCCGGCGCATCCGGATTGACGTTCACTGCTTCCTTGAACCAATCCGTCAGAGGCTTTGTTTCATGAGCTTGAGCAGGCGGGTTTAAGCCGGTTAGCAAAAATTCTCTCTCCCTGTCGTCAACGAGGTTGATCGTGCTGACAGGCTGATCCGGATTCTGGATGAGCTGCTGAATTGCTGTGAGAAGCTGAGATTTCAAGCGCAGGATAAACGCCTCATCAAACACATTCTCATTATAGGCAAGCTTAATCAGCATCTCATCTCCCGGGGAAGCCATCAGGTTGAGATCATAATTCGACTTCTCAAAAACATGAACATCCACCATATCAAAGCCGTTTTCACTGCTTTCTTCATTTTTCGCATCCTGAAGCGGATAGTTCTCAAAAACAATGATGTGGTCAATCAGTTTCGGCTGATCGGCCTGGCTTTGGATGTCATAAAGCGGCACATATTGGTGCGGCTCAGACTGCAGCGATTGCTCCTGCAGCTGCTTGAGCAAGCCGTTAAATGTGATACCCTCAGACAGCTTCACACGTCTCGGGACAACGTTGATAAACAGCCCGACCATATGTTCAACGCCTTTGATTTCCGCGGGACGCCCTGAAACAACTGTACCGAAAGCCAAATCGCCAGACTGCTGATAGCGGCTGATCAATACGCTCCAGACTGCCTGCAGCGCCGTACTTAAAGTGGTATGCTGCGATTTTGCAAGCTCGGTAAAGGCCTTTGTCTCCACCTCCGGCAGTGGAAAGAGCAGCTCTTTCGGCTCATAGCCGTCCTTTTGTTTCTTTCTTTGCTCCGCAAACGTCGTTTGTCCTTCAAAGTCCTCTAAATATTCGCGCCAGTAACGCAGTGATGCTTGTTTATCCTGCTTTTCAAGCCACTTGATGTAGTCTTTATACGGTTTGACGGGCGGCAGGCTGTACGGCTTTTGTTCGCGCAGAGCATTGTATACCTTAAATAGATCCTGTACGACGATGCCGAAGCACCATCCGTCCAAAATAATGTGGTGGTAGCTCCACACCCATTCAAAGCTTTCTTCAGCTTTCTTGAAAATTGCTGCCC
>NZ_JBSGTX010000197.1:0-1097 GCF_053607625.1 Streptomyces sp. NPDC055103 | reverse complement strand
CCCCGGCCCCGGCCGCCGCCCCGGCTCCGGTCGCCGCCCCGGCCCCGGTCGCCGCCCCGGCCCCGGTCACCCCGGCTCCGGCGGCTCCGGCCGCTCCCGCCGAGGACGGCGCGTACGTGACCCCGCTGGTCCGCAAGCTCGCCACCGAGAACGGTGTCGACCTGGCGGCCGTCAAGGGCTCCGGCGTCGGCGGTCGTATCCGCAAGCAGGACGTCCTCGCGGCCGCCGAGGCCAAGAAGGCCGCCGCTGCCGCCCCCGTCGCCGCTCCGGCCGCCGCGTCGAAGGCTCCGGCCCTCGCGGTCTCCCCGCTGCGCGGTCAGACCGTCAAGATGACCCGCATGCGCAAGGTCATCGGCGACAACATGATGAAGGCGCTGCACGGCCAGGCCCAGCTGACCTCGGTCGTCGAGGTCGACATCACCAAGCTGATGAAGCTGCGCGCCCGCGCCAAGGACGCGTTCGCGGCTCGTGAGGGCGTCAAGCTCTCCCCGATGCCGTTCTTCGTCAAGGCGGCGGCCCAGGCGCTGAAGGCCTTCCCGGTCATCAACGCCCGGATCAACGAGGACGAGGGCACGATCACCTACTTCGACACCGAGAACATCGGTATCGCGGTGGACTCCGAGAAGGGTCTGATGACCCCGGTCATCAAGGGTGCGGGCGACCTCAACATCGCCGGTATCTCGAAGAAGACCGCGGAGCTGGCCGGCGCCGTGCGCGCCAGCAAGATCACGCCGGACGACCTGGCCGGTGCGACCTTCACCATCTCCAACACCGGTTCGCGTGGCGCGCTGTTCGACACGATCATCGTGCCCCCGAACCAGGTCGCCATCCTGGGCATCGGCGCCACCGTGCGCCGTCCGGTCGTCATCAACCACCCGGACCTGGGTGAGACGATCGCGATCCGCGACATGACGTACGTCGCCCTGTCCTACGACCACCGTCTGGTGGACGGCGCCGACGCCGCCCGCTACCTGACGGCCGTCAAGGCGATCCTCGAGGCCGGCGAGTTCGAGGTCGACCTCGGTCTCTGAGCCTTGCTGCGAGGCGCAACGTAACGAGCCTCACCTGCGGCGCCCCCGCCCGGAAGTGTTTCCGGG
>NZ_JBSGTX010000196.1:0-1112 GCF_053607625.1 Streptomyces sp. NPDC055103 | reverse complement strand
TATTGATCAGAAACTCATGGGGTTCACTCGTCGAGGATGTAGCGGACGTGCTGGCCGCCGAAGTATCCGCGCACGATGTGGGGCTGGCGTTGTCGGCGGTGGAAGAACCGGCGGGTTTCGGCGGCGAGTTCGGCCTGGTTCCTGGCTCGATGAGTGTGGGGCAGGCTGCGCTTGAGGTCGGCGTTGACCAGCTCGTCGGGGTTCAGCTCAGGTGAGTACGAGGGCAGGAAGTGCAGCTCGATCTCGTCCTTGTGGTCGGCGAGCCAGGTCCGGACGGCCTTCGAACGGTGGGCCGAGTGCCGGTCGACGACCAGGTGGACCTTGCGGTCGAAGTGCCTGACGAGCCGGTCAAGGAAGCGGCACATGACCTTTGCGTCGAAGGTCTCGGTGAAGACCATGAAGTGCATCCGGCCCTTTGTGCTGATCGCGGACATCGCGTTCACGGAGAACCGGTTCCCAGTGCGACGCACGATGGGAGTGGCACCCTTGGCGCCCCAGGTGCGGCCGGTGACCTGGTCCGAGCGGACCCCGACCTGGTCGCCGAAGAGAACCTCGGCGTTCTCCGCCCTCGCCCTGGCACGGATCGCCGGCCAGGTCTCCTCGTGCCAGACCCGGACGGCTTCCGGATCCTGCTCGACCGCCCGCTTGTCCGGACGCTGGAAGGTCAGCCCCCACCGCTTGAGGTACTTGCCCACTCCGGGCTCGGTGAACCGGACCCGGTACAGCTTGAAGATCAGCTCGCCTATCTGCCTGCGTGTCCACAGCTGACCAGAAAGCCCCAGGTCACAGGGGATGTGGTCGAGGACGGCCTGCCGGACGGCAGCCTGCTCGGCCTCGGACAGGACCTGATGCTCGCCCACACGACGGCCTCGCGGGCGCGACAGCAGTGCGTCCCGGCCGCCGGTCTGCCACTTCGCCCACCAGTTGTCCACGGCCTTGACCGACACCTTGAACAGGGCAGCGACCTCCACCCGGTCCCGGCCCTCCACCAGAGCGGACACCGCCAGCAACCGCACGGCCTCCTGCGCGTCCGGCGACCAGGCCCGCGCATCCCCCACCAGATCACTCACACACCGTCAACGAGCCTGAACTCAAAGCGTTTCGGATCAATA
>NZ_JBSGTX010000195.1:0-1126 GCF_053607625.1 Streptomyces sp. NPDC055103 | reverse complement strand
GGTCCCGTGAGGACGTCGTCGGGCCGCTCCCGCTCATTAACACGGCATCTGCACCAAAGCGTTTCATCTGGTTTTTGATCATTGCAACTTCAGGATGCATATCGAGCGTAACAGATTCAAGCACATTGCCTAAACGGCTGCACATCTTCTGAAAACTCTTTTCTTCTATCGCCTCGATCATTCCTTGTACATCGGGATGCTTTATACCATCCAGTTTCAGCGCTCTGTACACTTCAGCAGTTGAAACACCGATTGTCGGCTTCGCTAAAATGACCCAGCAGTGCGGAGGCGTGCTGATATGTTTAATTTTCTCGCCGCGCCCTGTTGCTAATGCAGTTCCGCCATAGACACAAAATGAAACGTCAGAGCCAATTTCCGCTCCAAGCTCAGCAAGCGTTTCCGCAGACAGATTTAAATTCCACAGTCTGTTCAGCCCTCTGAGCGTCGCCGCCGCATCACTGCTCCCGCCGGCAAGACCGGCAGCCACCGGAATTACCTTCGTAATCATGATGGAAACTCCCTTTTTCACGTTGTATCTGTCCTTGATCAGCTTGGCAGCCTGATAAGCTAAGTTTCTTTGGTCATCAGGCACAAATCGGTTGTGGGAGGAAACCCTCACTTCATCCTCTGCAAGCTCCGTCAATTCAATTCGATCAGCTAAATCAATTGTCGTCATGATCATTTCGACTTCATGATAGCCATCCGGGCGTTTTCGGGTGACGTCAAGTGACAGATTGATCTTAGCTGGCGCTTTTTCTAAAATACGCATAGCTTTCACCTACTTCTCCATCTAAACATAAGTATGAACATTGTATCACATTTGAAGTACAGGATGAACATATCCATATTCAGCCCATTATGTATTTATATCCAAAATAAAAAAACCAGGGAACAGCACGTCCCCCGGGTCACATCCTTATCGGTTATTCTGATTCTGAGCCATTTGCTGTTCGGCGATTTCTATAGCGCGCTTTACCATGTTACCGGCATCGCGAGCCCGAATTTCGCCCCAGCCGCCATTTTTTACTGTGTCATAAAAACCAAGGTCTTTAGCAAGCTCATATTTAAACTCATCTGACATAACTCCACGACGTCTGCCCAAACGAAACAACCCCTTTTTTAGAAG
>NZ_JBSGTX010000194.1:0-1130 GCF_053607625.1 Streptomyces sp. NPDC055103 | reverse complement strand
ATGTCTATCTCGTTGAGGATGATTACCTCGGTGATCTGGAGGAAAATAAAAAGGCAGATCCGCTGTACGCATATGATCTGTCCTCACATGTCATCTATTTGAAAAGCTTCTCGAAAATGATGTTCCCCGGCCTTCGCGTGGGGGCGGCTGTTTTGCCCGAAGCGCTGACTGACACGTTCTATGCGTACAAAAAGCTGAACGACATCGACTGTTCGATGATTTCTCAAGCGGCATTGGAGATTTACCTGAAAAGCGGTATGTACGGCAGGCATAAGGAGAAAATCAGAGATTCTTATAAAGAGCGGTCGCTGAAGCTTCATCAAGCCATTCAAACACACAGGCAGCTGGGAAGCGGCCGCTTTACGTTCTCCAGCGGGCAGGCACCCAGCATGCACACCCACCTGGTGCTTCCTCAGGATCTGCCCGCCTCAAGAGTGATTCATAGACTGAAAAAACAAGGGGTTCTCCTTGAGGCGATAGACCGTCATTATTTATCAGATTATCAGAAAGAAAATCTATTAAAAATCAATATTTCCAATGTGAAAACGGAAGATATTGAGCGCGGTGTCAAGCTGTTGATGAGCCATTTATAAAAGCTCTTCGTACGAGACCATTGTGATATCCTCGGGGAAATCAGGGTGTGCGGCGCATACAGCCATTTTGTAGCCGGGATCGACCTCATACGTTTTGATATAGCATGGGGAATGGCTGTCCGGAAGCTCAATGGATACTTGTCCGTCCTGGTGCAGGCGCACTGAAAAGGAATCAAGCGGAAGCGATAAGCCTTTGCCTTCCTGTTTGATAAAGCTTTCTTTCATTGACCATAGATGATAAAAATAGTCTGTCTGCTCGTCCTTGTCTTTTGCTAAAAGGTCGCTGTACTCTGTTTTTGAAAAGAAGCGCTTGGCGATCTCAAGGCTGATCGGTTTCGTTTTTTCGATATCTATGCCGATCGGCTGTGAATCAAACGCGCAAATGACCCAGCGTCCGGAGTGAGAAATGTTGAAATGAGCGTCGGGAAGATCAGGGATGCACGGCTTCCCGTATTCCTGCGTGCTAAAGCGGATATCGGATTTGTCCAACTGATACAGCCTGCTTATGACTGAGCGAACGAGCACATCTCCCAGGAG
>NZ_JBSGTX010000193.1:0-1173 GCF_053607625.1 Streptomyces sp. NPDC055103 | reverse complement strand
GCATACGGATTTTCCAGCAGCTCATGATAAAACGAATCCTTCGTCCAAGGAGACGTAAAGGAGGATGCTTCGATTTCGTATACGTGATCTATATCTTCAAGCCGCATATTTCTGACCGCTGCTTTTGTTTTCATCCTATCACCCTACTTTTGACTTTCAATCCATTTCGCTTCAGCTTCTGCCAGCCGCAAGTAATCCGGGACAAGCCCATGAACATTAGCTGCTTCCTTTTCCTTCCCGAGAAAAGCCAATTCTGAAGGACGCGGGTTATGCTGGGCGGCAGTTCCAATGAATCCTTTTGTTCCAAGAACATCCTCGATCATCTGCTTGTGAATAGAAGTGTCGTGACCTAAAAACAAAACAGGACGATCCTTTTCTTTTAGCATCTCCAGCCAATCTGCCAGCATCACATTTTGATCTGGAACAGCTTGCTCTAAAAGTCCATTTTTATATTGATACAGACCTGTGTACACCTGTCCCCGTCTAGCATCAAAGATTGGGCTGATCAGACCGTCAAAATGCCGGCCATTTGCCGCAAGCGTCTCAAGACTTGATACAGCACTTATTGGAATGACTAAAGACCAGGCAAGTGTTTTGGCCAACGTCACACCTATTCTTACTCCTGTGTATGAACCAGGGCCTTTTGCAACGACAATTTTAGAAAGGTCCTGCGGTGCCATATCACAATCATTCAGCAATGAATGAACAGCAGGCATTGCTCTTACAGAGTGGTTCTTTTTCAAATATGTAATGTATTCTGCTATAACGGTGTCTTCTCGAAGCAGCGCAATGCCCAATGTATAATTTGATGTATCAATTGCTAATATTGTCATGTCTACTTAACTCCTCACAAAGCATTTCATACCGATTCCCGACAGCAGTAAAGGTAATTTCCCGCTCATCATCACCAGCTCTTTTGATGACAATTTGCAGTCGCTCCTGCGGCAGCTGTTCTTCAATTAAATGAGCCCATTCAACGAGACAGACACCTTGTCAGTGAAAATATTCATCAAGTCCCAAATCTTCACTTTCATCTTCCATTCTATACACATCCATATGATAAAGAGGAAGTACGCCATCGTTATATTCTTTTATAATTGTAAAAGTCGGACTGTTTACAACACGCGTAATTCCCAGCCCTTCTGCAAAACCTTTCGTAAAAGTCGTTTTTCC
>NZ_JBSGTX010000192.1:0-1177 GCF_053607625.1 Streptomyces sp. NPDC055103 | reverse complement strand
CTGTGGATCACCCCCTAAAATACTTGTGTAAGCAGTAAGAGAGCGAGTTGTCACTATGATGTTGTCTTGACTTGAATGTTTTATAAAGGGAGTCTTCACCTTTTGGGTACATTCAGTTTGTAATGCATTTTGATGGTTTGCGATATCCCGAAAGTCATTGGCGCTGTAAAGTTTATCTATCAGGCATTTAGTCAAAGTGGCTTCAATCCACATTGGGTATTTCTCAATGACGTTTTGAATAATTATGAGCTGATCACGCCGATACCGTGGGTATCTTAAACAAATTTCATTTAAATAAGAAGTTGCACGTTCCTGATCTTCAAAATGTGAAACAAGTTGTTGCTTAAATTCTTCAATACCTTTTGAGCGATCCCGGATATGATGTAGATGTTGAATAAGCTTTCCCTTTTCATTACTAATGCTATGTTCAGCAATTACTTCTCCATCCAACTGTTTACGGATAATCAGCGTTGGTGGTTGGCTCGAAGTGACTTCAATAAAAACCTCATTATCAGAGACTGCACTATACGTTCCGAGAGGAACGGAATAACGGTTTGATTTGAACCGTATTGTATTGTCCTTACTAATATTCCTTGTTATACTTGGGGTAATGACGCTTTCGTATGAGAGTGGTGAAGAGACGGGCTGTAAGTGTTGCTTTTCGACGGGGAACACTTCAGCTGGTCTTTTTTTCGTTGTCTGATGAACATGTTGATTTCCAGTGCGATGTAGCCACTGTAACGCACGGTTATTCCAATCTTCAATATTGCTAAATACTCGGCTGTCTGCGAAATTTCCCTTTATGTACTTTACAACGTTCTCAATCATTCCTTTTGATTCTGGGTCTGCCTTACGACATAAATGAACTTTAAACTTACGATCATTTACATAGCTTTGAAATTCAGAAGTTAAAAGTAGCTGACCTGAATTTTCGCTTACTGTAATTAAACGATCCTGATCATACACAATTTCTTCTGTACGTCCTCCGTAAAATTGAAATGCATTTTCATGACATCGTATGGCATCATTTGTCGTAAAAGGCCGGTCCTGCCACTCCATGTATTTGTATCGAGAGTGAGCTAAGACAAAAGCGATGAAATATAGTTTGATTTCATTCTTTTCAGTGGTCTTCTGTTTCGTTTCTCCCCAATCCACCTGGATTTGCTTACCCATAGGT
>NZ_JBSGTX010000191.1:0-1205 GCF_053607625.1 Streptomyces sp. NPDC055103 | reverse complement strand
TCGGGGTAGTTCTTCCGCTTTGCCACCTTGGATCACTTCCCCTGGATGACGAAACATCCAGCGTCCAGGTGTCGGAATTTCGGGGGTCACTCCAGATCTGCCATGCCCCCTTCGCTGCAACAGCAGCAGGACCGCCAGGCCCAGCATCGCCTGGCGGTCCTACGCCACGCCGAGGAAGTCACCGGGAACGTCGCGCTGACGTGCCGCTATTACGGCATCAGCCGCACCTGCTTCTACAAGTGGCTGCGCCGCTACCAGGACGAGGGCCTCGAGGGCCTGCGTGACCGCTCCAGCAGGCCCCACCACTGCCCGCACGCCACCGATGCTGAAGTCGTCAACAAGATCGTCTATCTGCGGCAGCACTACCACTTCGGCCCGATGAAGATCAAGATGTACCTCAAGCGGTACCACGACATCGACATCGCCTGCTCCGCCGTCTACCGCATCCTCAAGAAGCTGGGCATGAACCGCCTGCCGGCCTCCCAACGCTACAAACGGCACGACAAGCGCTACACCCGCTACGAGAAGCAGCAGCCCGGCAACCGAGTCCAGATCGACGTAAAATTCATCGAACCGATCGGTCTCACGGAGCAGGCCCCAGCCGCGGCGCCGGTCACCGGCACCCCGCCCAAGCGGCGGCGTCGGGCGAAGTACTACCAGTTCACCGCCATCGACGACTGCACAAGGCTGCGGGTCCTGCGGATCTACCCCCGGTGCGACCAGAAGACCGCCGTGCAGTTCCTCGACTACGTCCTGGAGCGTCTACCGTTCCGCGTCGAGGTGATCCAGACCGACAACGGCGCAGAGTTCCAGTCCGTCTTCCACTGGAACGTCCTCGACAAAGGCATCGCCCACACCTACATCAAACCGGCCTCACCGCACCTCAACGGCAAAGTCGAGCGCTCCCACCGCATTGACGCCGAGGAGTTCTACCGCATGCTCGACGGCGTCGTCATCGACGACACCGGCGTCTTCAACGACAAGCTCCGCGAGTGGGAGGACTACTACAACTACCACCGCCCCCACGGCGCCCTCGGCGGCCAAACGCCCTACGAACGCCTCAAGCAGAAGGCCCAGACCCCGCTGTAACCAAGCTCCGGCAGATGCACACCTAGATGTATTGCCCTGTGAGGTTGGGGACGCGGCTGGCGGGTGGTTTGCCTGCGAGCGCGGTGTGTCCGCGGTGGTGATTGTAGGTGTGCAGC
>NZ_JBSGTX010000190.1:0-1219 GCF_053607625.1 Streptomyces sp. NPDC055103 | reverse complement strand
CTAAGGGCCTGCCGATCATTAACCTGTCGCTTTGATCTTGCTGTCGGGGCTGCTGCTTTGGGCGGCCACTCGGGCTCGGAGGGCTGTCAGGGCGGTCGGTGGGGTGATGGCCGGCGAGATGGTGATGCCCTGTGCTTCAAGCAGTTTCCTGGTCTTCAGCAGGGTGCGGTGCATTGCGGTGCGGCTGCTGTTGAACAGAACGGCAAGAGGTTCCGCGGCCAGGTTGACGCGCAGGTGGAGCACGGTGGCCAGGACCTGGTCGGCGAAGGTGAGCCGGGGCGGGCGTCCGCGTCGGGTGTCTCCTGCCGGTGCCAGGGTGTGGATGAGGTGCTGCAGTTGGTGCGGGGCCAGGCCGGTCAGTTCGGGGTCGGACAGCAGCGCCGGGTGCCACGGCGGTGTCGGTGGCCGGCCGTTGCGGGCTGCCGGGACGGCCGGGCTCGGCTGGGGGTGCAGGGCGTAGTTCCACTCGCCGTGGAAGGTGTGCCGGGTCAGCGGCAGGGCCGCCATCTCCGCGTCGCCGACACCGACGCCGGTGGGGTAGGTGTTGGTGTCCAGCTCGGCCTTCACCCGCAGTCCGGTACGAGTGGTGGTCGCGGCGATCGACTCGAGGATGACTTCGTGGCTGGTCAGCGGGCGACCGCGCCAGTTCATCGTGATGTGGGAGAAGAGCCGGTGCTCGATCTTGTTCCACTTCGACGTGCCCGGCGGCAGGTGGCAGACCGTGATGACCAGCCCGGTTTCCGCGGCCAGGCGGGCGAGGTGGAGTTTCCAGGCCCGGGTGCGATAGCCGTTGGACCCGCCCGCGTCGGCGGTGATCAGCAGCCGGGAAGCTTGCGGGTAGTCGGCCCGGCCCTGACCGTGCCACCAGCGGCGGATCGACTCCACCGCGAACGCGGCGGTGTCGTGGTCGGTGCCGACATTGACCCAGCCGGTGTTGGCCGCCAGGTCGTAGACGCCATAAGGGATGGCCTTGCCCAGCAGCGGATCGGCGAAGTCGTGGACGCGGACCGGCACCGGATCGCCCGTGGGCCGCCAGGAACGGCCATGGTTGTGGAAGTCGCCGACCAGCTCTTTCTTCTTGGTGTCCACGCTGATCACCGGCTGGCCGGCATCCCGGTGATCACGTGCCTGCTCGTTGAGATACCGGAACTGGGCATCCCGGTCGGCATGCTGGCTGCCCTCGAGCATCTTGGCATTGGCCTGCAGCCGGAACCCCGCC
>NZ_JBSGTX010000189.1:0-1224 GCF_053607625.1 Streptomyces sp. NPDC055103 | reverse complement strand
GTTTTAGCGTAATACCCTCTGGTCATGATCAGGCTCGGCCGCTGTCCATCAAGGTAGGCAATGCCGGCGAGAAAACGGTCAACACGGTTGCCGTAGCTGTCTCCCCAATCCGACACATTGCCGCGCGCCGGTTCAAAATTTGCGGTGACAAGCTCTTCCCCGGTTGAACCTTGAAACACAGTGAGATATTCAGGGCCTGAAAGCACACGCCCCTGTTCATTTCTGTAATCTGCATTGGCATCTCCAATTACTTTGCCCGTGCCGTCTTTTGTCCCGTCTGCCGTTTTCATTGCCACTTCCGCTTTTCCGTCACCATCAAGGTCATACACCATAAACTGGGTGTAGTGCGCGCCCGCTCTGATGTTTTTGCCGAGATTGATCCGCCATAACTTTGTGCCGTCCAGTTTATACGCGTCAATCAGCACGTCACCCGTATAGCCATCCTGTGAATTGTCTTTTGAGTTAGACGGGTCCCATTTCAGGATCAGCTCGTATTGCCCGTCACCATCCACATCGCCAACACTTGCGTCATTAGCGCTGTACGTGTAAGCTTCACCCTTTGGCGTCGTGCCGCCAGCCGGTTTATCCAGCGGGACGGAATGATACGGCTGCGCCCATACGGAGGCTTTTTCAGAAGCCGGCTGTTCGGTACCGTTTACAACAGCCCGAACCGTATACGTTGAGCCCGCCGAACCGTTTTTATCCACATAGTTCGTGGTTTTGACAGGCGCAGCATTCAGTTTTTGCCCGTCTCTGTACACATTGAACAAAACAGATGCGTTTTCGGTTCCAAGAAACCGCCAGCTGACAAAAATGCCCCCGTCCGTCTTGACCGCTACAAGCCCCCAGTTCAGCGCTTCCATCTGCCGCGCTGCCCCTTCAGCTTTCACAGGACATACAGAGGTTCCCATCACCAACAAGACCAGCAACGTAACAGCGGTAAACATGCGTTTCCTTCGTCTAATCATCAGACAGCTCCTTCTCATTTATCTGTAAGCGCTTACTTAAATTGGATTTTATGCGCTGTGTGAGCTGTCTTCAATTTCACTTTTTTGCATCTGCCTATTTCGGACACTGCACTTTTTTGCGTATTTGTCATTTTTTTGTTACCCGGCTTGATGATGCCGGGCCTCCGTCTTTTGAAATCCCCTAAGAGCAAAAAACATCAACACAAGCCCAAATAAACACGGGCCGTAAAACGGAATCAGGCCAGGAAGCGTATAC
>NZ_JBSGTX010000188.1:0-1227 GCF_053607625.1 Streptomyces sp. NPDC055103 | reverse complement strand
TTTACGCTCCTCAATGGCCTCCTTCAGCATTTGTGAATAGAGGTCAAATCCGACTGAATCGATGAAGCCATGCTGCTGGGCACCAAGAAGATTCCCGGCTCCGCGAATCGTTAAGTCACGCATTGCGATTTTAAAACCGGAACCTAGCTCTGTGAATTCTTTAATAGCCTGCAGCCTTTTTTCAGCCACTTCTGTCAGCACTTTATCCCGGCGGTACGTGAAGTACGCATACGCCACACGGTTAGAACGGCCGACACGCCCCCGCAGCTGGTAAAGCTGAGAAAGTCCCATCTTGTCGGCGTCAAATACGATCAGCGTATTGACGTTCGGGATGTCCACGCCAGTTTCGATAATGGTTGTGCTGACGAGAACGTCTGATTCTCCTTCAAGGAAACTTAGCATAACGGTTTCTAATTCATTTTCTGTCATTTTCCCATGCGCATATGCTACCTTCGCGTCAGGGACTAGCATTGAAATTTCATCCGCTTTCCGCTCAATGTCCTCTACCCGGTTGTACAAGAAATAGACCTGGCCTCCGCGTGCAAGCTCACGTTCAATCGCCTCTCTGACAAGAGCGCCGTTATATTCCACAACATACGTCTGTACGGGGAAGCGATTTTCCGGCGGAGTCTCGATGACTGAAAGATCCCTTACGCCAAGCATAGACATATGCAGCGTACGAGGAATCGGCGTTGCTGTTAACGTTAATACATCAACATTGGCTTTTATTTGCTTGATCTTTTCTTTATGGGTTACACCGAAACGCTGCTCTTCATCAATGATGAGGAGCCCTAAGTCTGTATACACGACATCCTTTGATAGCAGCCGGTGCGTCCCGATGACGATATCAACCGTTCCGTTTTTCAGCCCTTTGATTGTTTCGTTTGCTTCTTTTCTCGTTCTGAACCTGCTGAGAAGGCCGATATTAATCGGATAGTCCTGGAAGCGCTCTTTTATGGTTTCATAGTGCTGCTGTGCCAAAATTGTTGTCGGAACGAGCAGAGCTACCTGCTTTCCGTCACCGATCGCCTTAAACGCGGCACGTATGGCAACCTCTGTTTTACCGTAGCCCACATCTCCGCACAGCAAGCGGTCCATCGGACGTTCTCTTTCCATGTCTTTTTTGATTTCGTGAATAGAACGGAGCTGATCCTCAGCGCGGTCGCCGCGCGATCGAGGTAGGCCCCACTGGCAAGACGGTCGCAACCAATCTCGCGCGGCTCCGCG
>NZ_JBSGTX010000187.1:0-1267 GCF_053607625.1 Streptomyces sp. NPDC055103 | reverse complement strand
GCGACCGCGCCGACGGACAGCATGCCGAATTCCGGCATCGCGGTGAGGACCAGCGGAATGCCGAGCCCCACCGCGCCGATCAACCACCAGATCCAGGGCCTCATCGTGACGATGTTCTTTTCTATGTGAACGGACGCGATGTGCAGACGTATGGTTCTCAAGGACAGCAGCGAACGACGGCGTTGTCCCTTAAGCTGGCGGAGATTGACCTGATCCATGAAGAAATCGGAGAATATCCCATTTTACTATTGGATGATGTACTGAGTGAACTGGATGATTATCGCCAGTCACACTTGCTTCATACGATCCAAGGCCGTGTACAAACGTTTGTCACAACGACAAGCGTTGATGGCATTGATCACGAAACCTTACGTCAAGCAGGAATGTTCCGTGTACAAAATGGTGCGTTAGTGAAGTGAAGAAATGAGGTGAGCAATTGTATATTCATTTAGGTGATGACTTTGTGGTTTCAACACGAGATATTGTCGGCATTTTTGACTTTAATGCCAACATGTCGCCTATTGTTGAAGAATTTCTGAAAAAACAGAAACACAAGGTGGTGCCTTCCGTAAACGGCACGCCCAAATCTATCGTAGTCACGGTTCAGAATATATATTACTCTCCCTTATCTTCCAGCACATTAAAAAAACGTGCGCAATTTATGTTTGAAATAGATTCTTAGAAATTTTTTATCACGAATATATCGTTTAGAAAAGTGTAGGTGAATGACGTGGCTATGGAACAGCAGCAAAACAGTTATGATGAAAATCAGATACAGGTACTAGAAGGATTGGAAGCTGTTCGTAAAAGACCGGGGATGTATATCGGTTCGACAAACAGCAAAGGCCTTCACCACCTGGTATGGGAAATTGTCGACAATAGTATTGACGAAGCCCTCGCCGGTTATTGCACGGATATCAATATCCAAATCGAAAAAGACAACAGTATCACGGTTGTAGATAATGGCCGCGGTATTCCAGTCGGTATTCATGAAAAAATGGGCCGTCCTGCGGTAGAAGTCATTATGACGGTGCTTCATGCCGGAGGAAAATTTGACGGAAGCGGCTATAAAGTATCCGGAGGATTACACGGTGTAGGTGCGTCGGTCGTAAACGCACTATCAACAGAGCTTGATGTGACGGTTCACCGTGACGGTAAAATTCACCGCCAAACCTATAAACGCGGAGTTCCGGTTACAGACCTTGAAATCATTGGCGAAACGGATCATACAGGAACGACGACACATTTTGTTCCTGACCCTGAAATT
>NZ_JBSGTX010000186.1:1016-1286 GCF_053607625.1 Streptomyces sp. NPDC055103 | reverse complement strand
GCTACAGAGAGCAGGTCAAGTCTCTCCCGCTTTCCTCCATTGATAAAAGCAGACTGCTTGAGCTCCTCGAATTGCGGGGCGGCATAGAAGTATGCGGACGTGCTGAGGAAATCGTCGATTCTGCACAAGGAAAAAGCGTGGTTGATGAGCTGAAGGCGCTGTGGGACATTCTTGAGGATTACGGATGTACGGAAAATGTCCGCCTGGATCTGAATATGGTCAGCCACATGAGCTATTACACAGGGATTTTATTTGAAGTGTACGCCGAGA
>NZ_JBSGTX010000186.1:0-1006 GCF_053607625.1 Streptomyces sp. NPDC055103 | reverse complement strand
CGTGGAACCGGGCTCCCGGCCGCACGGCGGCCGAGGCGGTGGGCCATTTTGATTCACCTGCACCGGCAACAGGCTTCGGGCTTCGGATCGACCGGCTGATTGAAGCCCTTCATATGAAAGAAGAACCATGTGATATAGACGCTGTTATTTTCAGCAAAGAGCAGCGGGCGCAAGCTATCGCTTATGCGAATGAAGAACGCATGAAAGGGAACAAAGTAGTTCTTCAAGATTTATCGGGAATAGAAAATATCGACCAGATGACAAAATCTTTTGCAAACGTCACTTATTTTATCGGTGCCAGAAAGGAAGAGCAAAATGGGTAAGTTACTCACAATGGCGATGCCAAAGGGCCGGATATTTGAAGAAGCGGCAGGGCTGCTGAGGCAGGCAGGCTACAGGCTCCCTGAGGAGTTTGAAGATTCGAGAAAACTGATCATCGATGTGCCGGAGGAAAATCTTCGTTTCATATTAGCGAAGCCGATGGACGTAACCACGTATGTGGAGCATGGCGTGGCAGACGTCGGAATTGCGGGCAAGGATGTCATGCTGGAGGAGGAACGCGACGTGTATGAGGTACTGGATTTAAAAATCAGCAAATGCCACTTAGCTGTCGCCGGACTTCCGAATACAGACTGGAGCGGCGTAGCGCCAAGAATCGCGACAAAGTATCCGAATGTGGCTTCCAGTTATTTCAGAGAGCAGGGAGAACAAGTCGAGATCATTAAGCTCAACGGTTCAATTGAACTGGCTCCGCTCATTGGGCTTGCAGATCGGATAGTGGACATTGTTTCCACAGGACAGACGCTGAAAGAAAATGGGCTTGTTGAAACGGAGCACATTTGTGACATTACCTCTCGCTTTATTGTCAACCCGGTAAGCTATCGCATGAAAGACGATGTGATTGACGAAATGGCATCCCGCCTATCTCTCGTTGTGGAAGGAGAGACGGCAAAATGAAGATCAAAACCATCAGCGGAACGGAACGGCTTTCTCTCAAGCGTTCAAT
>NZ_JBSGTX010000185.1:0-1288 GCF_053607625.1 Streptomyces sp. NPDC055103 | reverse complement strand
TGAAGTGACCCCTCAGGTCCCGACACTTCCGTTTTATGCCGCGAGGCTCAGCCGTTGATGGCAGCGGACCCTCGCCTGGTACGGCGTGATGTAGCCGATGGTCGAGTGGAGCCGCTCCCGGTTGTAATGTTCCGCAATCCACCGGAAAACGTCCTGCCGAGCCTGCGCCCGGGTTTCCCAGACGGTCGTACCGATCTCTGCTTTCAGGGCGGCGAAGAAGCTCTCCGCGGCGGCGTTGTCGAAGCACGAACCGGTGCGTCCAGTGCTCTGCCGGATGTCCAACTCGCCCAGTAGGTCACGGAATTGATGGGACGTGTATTGCGACCCGCGATCGGAGTGAAAGATCGCGTTTCCTGCCGTGTGCCCGCCCTCATGGGCCATCCGGATGGCGTCCGCGATCAGCTCGGTGCGCATGTGGTCGGCCATCGACCAGCCCACGACCTCCCGCGTGCACAGATCGATCACCGTCGCCAGATACAGCCAGCCCTCTGCCGTCGGCAGACAGGTGATGTCCCCGACGAACTTCAGACCCGGCATCGGCGCGGTGAAGTCCCGCAGGATCAGATCCGGCGCCGGCGGCGCCGTACGGTCCTGTCTCGTCAGCGACCGCGACTTCCGTCGCGTTATCCCGACGATCTCACGCTCCCGCATGATCCGGGCGACGCGCTTGCGGTTCACCACGTGCCCCTGGTCCCGGAGTTTCCGGGTGATCCGCAGAGCCCCGTAGGACCCCCGGGAATCGGTATGGATCTCCCGGATGAGGCGGGCCAGGCCCTCTTCCTCATCGGCCTTCTCCTGCCGTGCCTCCTTGTTCTGGTGCCAGGTGTAGTAGCCGGAGCGGTCCCATCCGAGAACGTCACACATCCGCTTGACCCTGTGGGCGTTCCGGTGCTCGTCGACGAAACGGAAGCGGATCACCGTGTCGTCTCCCGCGCGAAATAGGCGGCGGCTTTCCGGAGGATCTCGTTGTCCTCCTTCAGCCGGGCGTTCTCCCGCCGCAGGCGCTTGAGCTCTTCCTTCTCGTCAGGGGTCATACCGGCGTCACCCCCGCCGTCCGCCGACTGGGTGCGGGACCGGTCGTCGCGGACCCACTTGCGCAGGGTCTCCAGATGGATGCCCAGGCCGTGGGCGATGTCGGTGAGGGAACGGTCCGGCGAGGAACGTACGAGGTCGACCGCGTCCCGCTTGAACTCTTCGGGGTAGTTCTTCCGCTTTGCCACCTTGGATCACTTCCCCTGGATGACGAAACATCCAGCGTCCAGGTGTCGGAATTTCGGGGGTCACTCCA
>NZ_JBSGTX010000184.1:0-1300 GCF_053607625.1 Streptomyces sp. NPDC055103 | reverse complement strand
GTTCCGTACCGTCTTGAGATAGGCAATGTTCAATGATTCTGAGAAGATGCGCTTTAAAGCTGTCACTGAATGTTTGTACTGTTTTTTCATGAAATTCAAGAGAATGATAGGCCAGTGACATCGTCAGTTTTCCGTTTTCGATATATCCGACAACATCCAGCGCATTCGGTTTTTCTGTTTCAAGGCTTAATGACTGTCCTGATGGCAGCTCTGATCTCGTAAACAAACCTGCATCCGACATTTCGTCAAACTGACCTAAATAGTTGAAGCTGACATCCGGCTGAATCGAGAACGCCACATCTTCTTTATGTTCCGGTGCCGTCAGATAGCGCAGAATGCCGTATCCGACTCCCTTATTCGGCACATGTCTGATATCTTCTTTCATTTGCTTCAGCTGGTAGCCCAGATCATCCGCATGCTTCATATCGAGCACCATTGGGTACATACTTGTAAACCAGCCGACTGTGCGGGAAATGGTCAGGTCTTCTATGATTTCTTCACGTCCGTGCCCCTCTAAATGAACATTTACTCGATCCTGACCCGTCCACTCCTTCATTGCCAATCCGAATGCCGTCAGCAAAATATCATTCATTTCTGTGTGATATGCCTCATGCACCTTTGTGGTGAGCTGTTCTGTCTCTTCAGCAGTCAGCGAGAATTCAATTGTCTTTGTATGTTTCATTCGCTGATCACCAGATTCGCGGTCTTTCGGAAGCTTTGCCGCGACAGCTTGTTCTTCAAGCTGTCTCCAATACTCTTTTTCTTTCAAAAAGGCTTTGGAGTTCGCGAAGTCTTGCAATCTCTCTGCATACTCTGCAAATGAATGTGTTTTCTGCGGGAGAACCGGTTCATTGCCTTGCTCAAGCTGTGTATATACTGCGGCGAAATCCTCCAGTAAAATCCGCCACGACACGCCGTCAACCACTAAGTGGTGAATGGCAAGAAGCAAGTGGTCTCCGGCTTCCGCTTGGAACAAGCCTGCTTTTAACAAGCCGCCTTCCTGCAAGTCGATGCTGCTTTGCAAACGCTCCGCTTCTCTCTCTATACGGTCTTCGTAATCTGCAGCTTGGCCCTCAATCTGGATGACCTCCAATTGAGCGGAAGCAGCTTCAAGACCTCTGTTGTATTGAATGACGTCTTCCTGTCCCTCACGGTAGACCATGCGGAGCGCGTCATGATGCTCGATCAGCGCCTGCAATGTTTTCTCCACCCGTTCAGGATCAAAGCCCTTCTTGGCGTGAAGCATCACCGATTGGTTCCAGTGGTGCTTGTTCGTGAAGTTCTTTTCAAAGAACCAGCG
>NZ_JBSGTX010000183.1:0-1315 GCF_053607625.1 Streptomyces sp. NPDC055103 | reverse complement strand
ACTTTGTATTCGTTGTAATTTTTAGCCCTTCGGCATCATCAATGACCTGAATCGGATTTCCCGCTTCATTATAGCCGTACTGTACCTTCCGGCCATTTGGCTGTGTCATGAGAAGCGTCTTTTTATCAGCATCATAGCTGTAGACATATGTTTCTTTTTTAGCGTTGATCGCTTTTTCGAGACGGTGTCCGCTATACTGATATTCGGTAAAGACAGGCTTTGCTTCGGTACTGTTGGCTGAATACTGTTTGACAAGGCGCCCTTCGCCATCATAGTCATAGCTTGTGACAGTCCCGTCTGTATCTGTAACCTTCTTCAGCAAATCATTCTCATATGAGTAGGTGACTTTCTTGTTTTTAGGTCCGGTGATGGACGTCACATGGCCATTTTTATCATATGTGAATGTGAGCTTACGGCCTGAAGCATCTGTAATGGCCATCAGTTGATTTTTGTCGTTGTAAGTGTAGACGGTCGCATTGTTGTGGCCATCCACTACCTTTTGAAGCTTACCGCCTTTTTTATTGAAATAAGCATTGGTTTGATCCTTTGTTTTTAATATGAACTGATCAGCTGTTTCTGTTAATTCAAGATATACACCGGTCGGCGGCTGATAGGTGCCATCGGCTTTTTTCGTGAATCGATGTGTCGTAGCGTCTTCATCGATATACATTGCCCCGCCATCCGTTGAGATGACAGATGTTTCTGCATCAGCATACCAGCCTTGCCCAAATAAATGATCAGAGCTATCAAGACTGTTGTAGGTTCTCGATAAGCCAAGTCCCGGACCGCGTCCGTCAATTGACAAATCTTCTTCATTCACAATGACATTGCCTGTCGCACCATTTAACTGGCCGCTTGGGATATCAATGATAGACCAGTATTCTTCTGTCCCAAGGAATTCTGCTCCTTCATGGAACGTTGGGTTAAAGGGCGCCGTTGGAATTGTTTCACCATTCGCATCATAGGCGACAAGCGTGAAAGAATAATTCTTCTTCCCTTTGTAATTCCCATTTGCATTGTTATAGACAGGTGACGGATCGAGGGCTAATTCCCCGCCTTTTCCATCTGTATGAAGCTTATAGCTTCCGGCTTTGATTTCCTCAGAAGTCGGCCAGATGTTTTTATTTTGGGTTGTCCAATGATCAGCATCACCAACATCAAAGGACTGATATTCTTTACCGTTGTAAATGTTAACTTTATAGCCCTTCGCATTTTGAACCTTTTCCCATATCAAATTCACATAACCCGTTTGACTCGATTTTGTATTTGTATACAAATAGCCAGTTAAATTCTTTGGCCTAGCGATATCAGGAAG
>NZ_JBSGTX010000182.1:0-1337 GCF_053607625.1 Streptomyces sp. NPDC055103 | reverse complement strand
CCCGGGACAAACGCCATATGGGCCCCCGCCCGCAAGTTCTTCCGGGCGGGGCCCCATATGCATTGATCTGAACGGCCAGCGTCAGCGTAAGGCGAGGAAATCGCCCACCAGAAGGCTACTCGGAAACGTTCAGCCCGATCAGTTCTGGCCGCTTCTCGTGGGCCCCCCAGTCCAAGATCTCACTTAGTTTCGTGGACAGGTTCGCGATATCGACTCCCGAATCACGCAGGTCCACTTCCACGACAGCCGAGGTTTCAAGAATCTCCGCGTCTTCAGTTGTGAACTCCAGGGCCAGCAGCGTGCCGTTAAGCTGCACGCGCCGCAGACAGCCGTAAACCGTGAACCCCTGCTCGTTCGAGACGTTGTAGGAGTCCATTCCAGACTGCACTTCCTGCTCGTCCGGCTCATAGGTGGATCGCTGGATCGAGAGTGATCTCCGAACACCAGCGTCGTCGATCCCGCTGACGCCTACCTCAAGGGCCTCCTCATCCTCGTAGTCCTCAAAGAACCCGACCTCAGTAGCGGTCAGTCTCATCTCTATCCCTTCGCTGACCATGTTCCGGCGCCCTTGACGCCGTCCCATACATACGTGACCGACACCCCCAATTCCCTGACCATGCGGTTCATCGCCCCCCTGCACCTTGAACAGGGCGGAAGCTGGCCTCGCATCGTCACCGCGTCACCAGGACTCAACGGGTACTTACCAGCAAACGGATCATTCGGAAGTGAGACCTTCGGCCCGGTGGAGGCACCTGCCATACGCGAAAACCGGTGCTCCGTGTGCGTGAAAGCGGAACTATTGGGATAGCCGAGAGCAGCCTCCTCCGGAGTCATGTCACCGCTCTCAAGCTTCACATCGACACGCGTGCTCCCGTCAGGAGCTGTCGCGGTGATATCGCACATGTGGCCGCTGCCGCCGGTGTTATGAACGAGGACCGGAGTTGCCCCCGCCAGCACATAGTACGTGTGGATGTCGGTGAGCGTCAGGTCGTGGGTGCGTTGGCGCTTGGCGTAGTAGCCGAGGGCTGTGAGCTTGACTGTTTCGCCACTCGGGGTGCGCAGCGTCATGCCGGGCTTGAGGTCCCCGGCTTCGATCCAGGCGTTGGCTGAAACCACCCAGAAGGGGTGGGTCGTGGTGGAGACCAGAGCCTCCTCGGCTATGCCTTCTCCTGTGGAGATCGTCAGGTCGACGAAGTGCTTGTCGTCCTCGGTGACGATGGTTCCCGCGACTTCACGGACGGAAGTCTCGCCCGTCTCCGGATCGGTGACGACGAGCTTGTCGCCGGGCTCGACTTCCTCGATCGGCTTAGTCTTGCCGTCCGCGGCAAGAACCTTTG
>NZ_JBSGTX010000181.1:0-1393 GCF_053607625.1 Streptomyces sp. NPDC055103 | reverse complement strand
CAGGGGCATTGCGTAGTCGAGGTTGGTCGGGTTCGCCGGGTTCGTGCGTGACGTGACGTCATGTCCGGTGTGCGGTAAGGGAACTCGGACAGCAGAGCAGGCACGGTGCTGGTGATCATGTGGTTGTCGAGACCCATGAGAACCGAGCGAGACCGTGCCTGCCCGAACATCATCGCCCATCCCCGCCGCGCTGGAACAACTGGGCTCCCAGGCTGTCGTCCTTGTCCCGGACGACGTCGTTGACCTGCGGCGATTCCTGATCCATGTCGCCGATCCCCGTGACAGGCGGGGACGGAGGTATCCGGTCCTCGCGGTGTTGTGCGCGACGGTCGCGGCGGTGCTGACCGGGGCCCGCTCGCTCATCGCGATCAGCGAATGGATCACGGATGCCCCGCAACAGGTACTGGACGCCCTCGGCTTCGGCCTCGACCCGTTCACCGGGCTGCGGCCGGTGCCGCACGCTGCCACCGTGCGGCGTCTGCTGCAACGCGTTGACGGTGACGCACTGGACACGGCGATCAGCGCATACCTGCAGGCCAGAGCGGCACCTGGGCCCTTGCCAGCAGGGGAGAGGCCGGTGCGACGGGTCATCGCGGTCGACGGCAAGGTGGTCCGCGGCTCGCGCACCAGGACCGCCGCGGCGATCGGGCTGCTGGCCGCGATGGAGCACCACGGCGTGGTCCTGGCCCAGCGGCAGGTCGCCTCCAAAAGCAACGAGATCCCCTCGTTCCAGCCTCTGCTGGACCCCCTCGACCTGGAGGATGCTGTGCTGACCACCGATGCACTGCACACTCAGCACGGTCACGGCACCTACCTGACAAGCCGCGGTGCCCACTACCTGGCCGTCGTCAAGAAGAACCATCCCGGCCTGCACGAACAGGTCAGGAAGCTGCCATGGAAGGACATCCCCCTCGGGCACCGAACCCGTGCCCGGGCCCATCACCGCGACGAAATCCGCCGACTCAAGGCCGCCGCGTTCGCCCACCTCGACTACCCCGGCGCCCGCCAGGCGATCCAAGTCGTCAGGTGGCGGCGCGAGATGAGCACCGGCAAACTGACCATCGAGCGCGTCTACCTGATCACCAGCCTGAGCGTCTTCGACGCCACCAGCGCAGAGCTCTCCACCTGGATCAGGGGCCACTGGGGCATCGAGAACCTCTTGCACCACGTCCGTGACCGCACGTTCCGTGAGGACGACTCCAAGGTCCGCACCGGCACCCTGCCCCGGGCCATGGCCTCCTTGCGCAACCTCGCCATCGGCATCTTCCGCCAGGACGGACGGACCAACATCGCTGCCGCCGTCCGCCATGCCGGCCGTGACTACCACCGGCCCCTACAGGCCCTCGGCCTCACCTGACGAACCCGGACAGATCTCGATCACGCAATGACCCTG
>NZ_JBSGTX010000180.1:0-1430 GCF_053607625.1 Streptomyces sp. NPDC055103 | reverse complement strand
AAGCAGAACAGGTTTCTGCCCCTTATGAGGGAACCGGAAAAACAAGTAAATCGTTATACGGCGGCCAAACGGAACTGGAGAAAAACATTCAAACCTTACAGCCTTCGAGCATTATCGGAACTGATGAACGCACCAGAATCTCCAGCACTACATCTTTTCCATATAGAGCAACCGTTCAACTGTCAATCAAGTATCCCAACACTTCAAGCACTTATGGATGTACCGGATTTTTAATCAATCCAAATACAGTCGTCACGGCTGGACATTGTGTGTACAGCCAGGATCATGGATGGGCTTCGACGATAACCGCCGCGCCGGGCCGCAATGGCTCGTCATATCCGTACGGTACTTATTCAGGCACGATGTTTTACTCCGTCAAAGGATGGACGGAAAGCAAAGACACCAATTATGATTACGGAGCTATTAAATTAAACGGTTCTCCTGGAAACACGGTTGGCTGGTACGGCTACCGGACTACAAACAGCAGCAGTCCCGTGGGCCTTTCCTCGTCAGTGACAGGATTCCCGTGTGACAAAACCTTTGGCACGATGTGGTCTGATACAAAGCCGATTCGCTCCGCTGAAACGTATAAGCTGACCTATACAACCGATACGTACGGCTGCCAAAGCGGCTCGCCTGTTTATCGAAACTACAGTGATACAGGGCAGACAGCTATTGCCATTCACACGAACGGAGGATCGTCATATAACTTGGGAACAAGGGTGACGAACGATGTATTCAACAATATTCAATATTGGGCAAATCAATAAATACAGCAAACTAGCCATATTCATGTCTATTTTGTTTTTATGCGGGTGCAGTTCGCAGACGCATTCTTCTCAAAAAGAAACGACTATTCCTGTCACTCTTCATGTGGAGGATGCTAAGGGGCTGCCGGTCGAAGGGGTTCAAGTGACGATTGTCAAAGCGCCCTCTTCAGATGAGGAGCCGAGTACAGAGATTGGTGAGATACTCGGTAAAACAGACAAAAACGGAGATATCAAATGGGATACTGGCAGAAAAGGCGATTACTCAGTCGCGTTGACGAAGGGTGAAACATCAGTAACCCATCAGATCTCGTTAACAGAGGATAAAAAAAATCATGCCATTCTATTAGTCTTCAAAGAATAGCAGTTTCCTTGATTTTAAGGGAACTGTCTTTTTTATTTATTGCAGGAAACCAAACTATATACTGGAAATTTATTATGTGAGATAATAAGAAATAGGTATTTTTTCTTACGAGACAAAAGGGGCGTTATCCTTTATTTTATATCAATCAAACCCGGAGGAAAAAGAAGAAAATGATACAAGATTCAATGCAGTTTGCCGCGGTTGAAAGTGGTCTGCGCTTTTACCAGCAGTGCATACGGGGCGTGAGTCCGATCTCGCCGAGCGCGGCGGTCATGCGGGTGCGCAGGACGTGGCTGGTG
>NZ_JBSGTX010000179.1:0-1430 GCF_053607625.1 Streptomyces sp. NPDC055103 | reverse complement strand
AGGTCACGTCCGCTGGAGTGGTGTATCGACGGCCACTCGGTGATCTCGTTTTGAGGCTATGCGGTGAGTTCGGTGGGCAGGACGGTTTCGTCGGTTTCTGACTCGATCGGGTGGAGTCGGGCCTTGGCGAGGATTTCACGGCCCATGTAACGGCGGGCTTCGGTCCATTCGTCGTTCTGCTCGGCCAGGACCGCCCCGACGAGCCGGATCACGGCAGTGCGGTCGGGGAAGATCCCGACGACGTCGGTGCGGCGGCGGATCTCCTTGTTCAGCCGTTCCTGCGGGTTGTTCGACCAGATCTGCTTCCAGATCTCGCGCGGGAAGGCCGCGAAGGCCAGCAAGTCGTGCTGGGCGGCGTCCAAGTGGGCTGCCGCTTTGGGGAACTTGGCTTCCAGCGCGTCCAGGACATGCCGCATCTGTGCCTTCACCGCGTCGGTGTCGGGCTGTTCGAAGACTGTCCGCAGCAGGGTGGCGACCCAGGGCTGGGCCGATTTCGGGACCTGGCTCAGTAGGTTCCGCGCGTAGTGGGTGCGGCACCTTTGCCAGGACGCGCCGGGCAGGGTGGCGCCGATCGCGTCGACGAGGCCGGCGTGGGCGTCGGAGACGACGAGCTGGACGCCTGTGAGGCCGCGGGCGATCAGCGAGCGCAGGAAGGCGAGCCATCCGGCGCCGTCCTCGGCGGTGGCGACGTCCAGGCCGAGGATCTCGCGGTGGCCGTCGGCGTTGACGCCGACCGCGATCAGCGCGTGGACGTTGATGATGCGGCCGCCCTCGCGGACCTTCTGGGTCAGGGCGTCGACCCAGACGAACGAGTACGGGCCGGCGTCGAGCGGCCGGTTGCGGAAGGCTGCGACCTGTTCGTCGAGGTGCTTGGCCATCGCGCTGACCTGGGACTTCGACAGCTGGGTGACGCCGAGGGACTCGGCGAGTTTCTCGACGCGGCGGGTGGAGACACCCAGGAGGTAGGCGGTGGCGACCACCGAGATCAGGGCCTGTTCGGCCCGGCGGCGGCGCTCCAGGAGCCAGTGCGGGAAGTAACTGCCCTGCCGCAGCTTGGGCACGGCCAGCTCGACCGTGCCGGCGCGGGTGTCCCACTCGCGCGGGCGGTATCCGTTGCGGTGGTTGACGCGTTCGTCGCTGACCTGCCCGTACTCGGCGTTGCAGAGCGCGTCGGCCTCGGCGGACATGAGCGCATCGGCGAACGTCTTGATCATCGCGCGCAGCAGATCGGGACTCGCCGCGGCGAGGTTGTTCTCGGCGAGGGCGTGCAGGGGCAGACTGTCTGGTGCGGTCATCGTGCTGATCTCCTTCGAGGCTTCGACACTTCGAAAGATCAGCCGGTGGCCGTTCGTCTATGCGGGCCTCACCCTGACGCCGGAGCAAACCCCCGGATCAGGTCCAACCCGTACACCACTTCCCAGGACGCAACC
>NZ_JBSGTX010000178.1:0-1461 GCF_053607625.1 Streptomyces sp. NPDC055103 | reverse complement strand
CCCCCCCGTTACCTTTTTCGTGGCTCCGCAATGGGGCCTCCGGCCTTCGGGTCCGGCATGACTTCCCCCCCTTGTTGTTGATGATCCGGGGGGTGGTGTCACCGGGCCCGGAGGCATCGACGGACCGCTGATGAGGGGCTTGAGCGCCGGCTTCACCCGAGCCGGAAGAGCTCTCCGTAACGTGGATGTGGCAGCTCGGTGCCCTGGCAAGGCCGGACGAAAGCGTGATGGAGGGGCCTGCACGTGATCGACACCAGCGACATCGACGTCTTCCTCGGCCTGGACGTCGGCAAGGGCGAACACCACGCCACCGCCGTCACCCCGGCCGGGAAGAAGGCGTTCGACAAGCGCCTGCCCAACACCGAGCCCAAGCTCCGCGAGCTCTTCGCGAAGCTGAAGACCAAGCATGGAACCGTGCTCGTGGTGGTCGACCAGCCGGCCTCGATCGGCGCCCTGCCGCTGGCGGTCGCCCGGGACATGGGCTGCCCGGTCGCCTATCTTCCGGGGCTGACGATGCGCCGGATCGCCGACCTCTATCCCGGCGAGGCGAAGACCGACGCGAAGGACGCGTTCATCATCGCGGACGCTGCCCGGGCGATGCCGCACACGCTGCGGGCGATCGACGGCGAGGACGAGACGATCGCCGAGCTGGAAATGATCGTGGGCTTCGACGACGACCTGGCCGGCGAGGCCACCCGGGTCGCGAACCGGCTGCACGGCCTGTTGACGCAGATCCATCCGTCGCTGGAACGGGTGCTGGGACCGCGGTTGCAGCACCCGGCCGTCCTGGCCTTGCTGGAACGGTTCGGGTCACCGGCTGAGATCCGCAAGGCCGGCCGTCGGCGGCTGATCACCCTGCTGCGACCGAAGGCGCCGAGGATGGCCGAGCGGCTGGTCGAGGAGATATTCGCCGCGTTGGACGAGCAGACCGTGACGGTCCCGGGGACCGAGGCGGCCGCATTGATCGTCCCGAGCCTGGCCGGATCGCTGACGGCCGTTCTTGACCAGCGGAAACTCCTGGCCGGGCGGATCGAGGAACTGCTGGAGGACCACCCTCTTTCCAAAGTCCTGACGTCGATGCCGGGGGTCGGCGTCAGGACCGGAGCCAGGATCCTGATCGAGGTCGGCGACGGCAGCACCTTCCCGACCGCCGGCCACCTCGCCGCCTACGCCGGACTCGCCCCGGCGACCCGGAGCTCGGGCTCCTCGATCCGCGGCGAACAGCCATCCAGGAGAGGAAACAAGCAGCTCAAACGGGCTTTCTTCCTCTCCGCGTTCGCCGCTCTGGGCGACCCGACCTCGCGGGCCTACTACGACAAGAAGATCGCGCAGGGAAAGCACCACACCCAGGCTCTGCTCTGTCTCGCCAGACGGCGGGCCGACGTCCTCTTCGCGATGCTCCGCGACGGAACCTTCTACGAACCCCAACCAGCCAGGTCAGGCTGAATTGCCGAGAGCCCG
>NZ_JBSGTX010000177.1:0-1464 GCF_053607625.1 Streptomyces sp. NPDC055103 | reverse complement strand
CCCCTCAATCGTAATACCTTTGAGCGTACCGACGTTGATCTTATCAGCTGACAAGTCTTTTATTTTGGCATTTGTAATTGCTCCGTCAATAATATGTGCAGTGTCGATAATTGCTGTCTTTAAATGTGCTTTTGTTATCGCTGCATTTTGAATTGCTGCAGTACCTACGGCCGCTTCAGCAATTTTAGCCGATGTAATTGCGGCATCGGCTATATTTGCTGAGTTGATGGCAGCATTTTGGATGTGAGCAGAACCAATAGCAGCATTTGCAATAAAATCAGATGTAACGGAACCATCAGTCAAAAGTACATCGAAAGGGCTGAAGGTGTATTCTTTTTTCACAAGACCCCTTCTGATTTGAAGTTTCCGAATAGAAAAAGATCCAGTTGCAGCTACGTCTCCAACGCTACCACCCAGCAACAAATGAATAGTGTCGCTTGATAATGGTGATTCGAAAGATAGATCCACACGAACAAATTGATCCGCAGGGTTTTTAGTCAGATCTGAAATACTCGATGTATTAATCAGGTTATTTTCAGAGCTTGAATTGGTGGATCTGAAATTTAAATAAGTTATGCCAGGTATATCACCGCGTTTTAGCTCAAATGAGATGGTATAAGTCTGGCCCTTTACTAAAGATAGTGTTTTTCTTGGCGATGTGCTTATTCCGAATAAGGCGTTATCCGTTTTCGTTTTAGTTGCTGTTACTTCATTGTGTTCGCCGTTTTTCACAACAGATATACTGGCACTATTAAGACCGTTAATATCGCTTGCTCTTAGCAATGAACCCGGCAAAATATTAGCCTCTGAAAAATCACGTGAGAGCTTATCTGCTGTTACCGCCAAGTCTGCTAATCGATCCGATATAATACCGCCGTACATAATGTCATCAGTTAGAATTCTTCGTGTAGTGGCCGAGAACTCATCTGTAAAATCGCTTGCTGTGCCTCTTGTATTGATTGCTCGAAGACGGTAATACCAAACTTCATTCACACCTGTAAAATGCTCATATCCACTTGTTTTCCCTCGAAAAATCCTGTTTTCTGTTAGAGGGGTGAACCCTTTGATCTGAGAAGCATAAATTTCATAGGCAGCAATATAACTAGATGGATCATAGTCCCACGTTAAGGTGATGTTTTGAAACATTGACTTTACTTCAACATTTTTAGGAACTGGTGGTTTTGTATCCGGGAAACTGCCGTCAGTGACTTCGCCAACGTCTGGCTTCCTCTCCCAAGTACCGCGATTCTTGTCGAGTATATTCTCTATCTGATCAATCCGATCATCACCTTGAAGCACCGATAAAAACTGCCCTATTTCCACAACGCAGGTATTGTCTGGATCTGTTATGTCATATTCCATAGAAATGATGCGCTGCGATGTTTCTATCGGAATAGCAAAGTTTCGGTCTATGGCAATTGTCGTATCGCCCAGCTCAACGAGGCCGGTCAGGTCGAGCACCAG
>NZ_JBSGTX010000176.1:0-1467 GCF_053607625.1 Streptomyces sp. NPDC055103 | reverse complement strand
GCCGGTGACGGAGCAGGGCGAAAAGCTGGCCGATTGGGTGCTTAATAGCCTGGCGGACCTGCCTGCAGCCATCAAAAAGCGGGTTTAATAGGCGTTACGAATGAATAGTGAGCGGTCAGATAAAAAATGCATATTAACGCTTGTCATTCTGAACCGGCTCCCTATAATGCGCCTCCATCGACACGGAACATGTGAACAACTTCACAGAGTCTCCGGGGGTCGCAGAGAAAAAATCCTGAAATTAGGGTTGACTCTGAAAGAGGAAAGCGTAATATACGCCACCTCGAGTTAGCAAGCGAAAGCGACTAACTCACTGCTCTTTAACAATTTATCAGACAATCTGTGTGGGCACTCCACAAGACGATATCCAGCATCTTCGGATGCAAAAAAATATCAAGTCTTGAAGAGTGACTAACTGAAGTAAAATTCATGCAGTAAATCTTTGAGCATCGCTTCTCGAGTGGAAGCAAATCAAGCTTTTAATTGAAGAGTTTGATCATGGCTCAGATTGAACGCTGGCGGCAGGCTTAACACATGCAAGTCGAGCGGTAGCACAGGGGAGCTTGCTCCCTGGGTGACGAGCGGCGGACGGGTGAGTAATGTCTGGGAAACTGCCTGATGGAGGGGGATAACTACTGGAAACGGTAGCTAATACCGCATAACGTCGCAAGACCAAAGAGGGGGACCTTCGGGCCTCTTGCCATCAGATGTGCCCAGATGGGATTAGCTAGTAGGTGGGGTAATGGCTCACCTAGGCGACGATCCCTAGCTGGTCTGAGAGGATGACCAGCCACACTGGAACTGAGACACGGTCCAGACTCCTACGGGAGGCAGCAGTGGGGAATATTGCACAATGGGCGCAAGCCTGATGCAGCCATGCCGCGTGTGTGAAGAAGGCCTTCGGGTTGTAAAGCACTTTCAGCGAGGAGGAAGGTGGTGAACTTAATACGTTCATCAATTGACGTTACTCGCAGAAGAAGCACCGGCTAACTCCGTGCCAGCAGCCGCGGTAATACGGAGGGTGCAAGCGTTAATCGGAATTACTGGGCGTAAAGCGCACGCAGGCGGTTTGTTAAGTCAGATGTGAAATCCCCGGGCTCAACCTGGGAACTGCATTTGAAACTGGCAAGCTAGAGTCTCGTAGAGGGGGGTAGAATTCCAGGTGTAGCGGTGAAATGCGTAGAGATCTGGAGGAATACCGGTGGCGAAGGCGGCCCCCTGGACGAAGACTGACGCTCAGGTGCGAAAGCGTGGGGAGCAAACAGGATTAGATACCCTGGTAGTCCACGCTGTAAACGATGTCGATTTGGAGGTTGTGCCCTTGAGGCGTGGCTTCCGGAGCTAACGCGTTAAATCGACCGCCTGGGGAGTACGGCCGCAAGGTTAAAACTCAAATGAATTGACGGGGGCCCGCACAAGCGGTGGAGCATGTGGTTTAATTCGATGCAACGCGAAGAACCTTACCTC
>NZ_JBSGTX010000175.1:0-1500 GCF_053607625.1 Streptomyces sp. NPDC055103 | reverse complement strand
CAACGCCGTTCAGTTAGGGCGGGGGTCGGGGCGTCAAGGGCTGCTCGTGAGCATGGTGATGCTGATGGTGGCTTTGTAGGTGGTCCGGTCGATGGCGGGTCCGCGTGCGTTGTACTTCGAGATCGCGCGTTTGACGATGCGGTCTTTGGTGCGGACCCGCCGGGCGGGCAGGAGCTGGGCCAGCACGTTGCGGCCGATGGTGCCGACCAGGTCGATGTGGGTGTCGGCGATGATGCCCGCCGCCAGGACGAGCTGATCGCGGGCGGCGGACAAGGCGACGGTGAAGCCGGCCCGGTCGGGGTCGGTGCCGGCGATGCTGTCGGTGGCGTCCGTCATCGCGGTCCGCAGTGCCTGGTAGGCGGTCAGCAGGGCCCACATCTCCTGCTCGATCCCGTCCGGGGTGCGGGCCCGCAGGACGTGTCCGCCCAGGATCGTGGACTTCAGCTCCGCGTAGACGGTCTCGATCTCCCAGCGCTCGTGGTAGAGCCGGACGAGTTCACCGGCCGGGTGCGTCAAGGGGTCGGTGAGGGTGGTCAGCAGCCGGTAGTGGCCGGTGCGGGTGCCCCGGGAGGTGACGATGCTGACCTCGGCGTCGATGACACGCACGGTCAGCGCACCGAGCCGGACCAGTACCGAGCCGTCCCGGCAGCGGGCCACCGGTGGCAGGTTCCGGCCGGACTTGCAGCGCACCAACAGGTCCGCGCCGGTGGCGGCGAAGTGGTTCAGCAGCGCGGCGGCGGCGAAGTTCCGGTCGCCCAGCAGCAGCATCCCGGCCCGCAGATCCACCGCCAGACGGCGGGCGTACTGCAGCTCACCGACGGCGGCCGGGCCGAACACGGCCCCGATCACCGACCGGGTTCCGCAGGCCACCAGCGTGGCCAGCCTGAGTTGCGGATACCCGGCGATCCCGTTGCCGAGCCGCTGCCGGGTGAACACCGCGAGGTTGGCCTCACAGTCCGGGACCGGCAGCAGGGTGCCGTCGATGGCGACGACCCTCAAACCCCGCCACCACCCGGCCGCAGCGGTCGTGGCCGCGGGGCCCCTGACCAGGTCGAACAGCGCTTTCATGGGCGCCGGTCCCAGCCGCTGGCGGGCCTGCCGCAGAGCGCTGCCGCTGGGCCGGGCCAGTGCCAGGCCCGCCAGCCCGGCACACAGCCGGTCGAAGATCTGCCGGTAGCCCAGCCCGGTGAACAGCGCTCCGGCCAGCAGGACGTAGACCGTGACCCGCGCCGGTACCAGCCGGACCCGCCGCTCGACCGCCCGGGTCTGTGTCAACACCTCGTCGACCATCTCGAACGGCACGATGCGGGTCAGCTCGCCGATATGGCCTGGTGCGAACACCCCGGCCGCTACCCCGACCGGCCTAGTTATGGCAGCCTGTTCCAACAGCGGAGCTCCTGTGGTGAGGATGTCTTGGAGGACAACCCTCTTCTACAGCAGCTCCGCTGCCTCGTTCACCGGCCTTGACGAACAACCCCCACCCTTAACTGAACGGCGTTG
>NZ_JBSGTX010000174.1:0-1516 GCF_053607625.1 Streptomyces sp. NPDC055103 | reverse complement strand
AGCAGGGCGTCTAGGTTGTTCGTCACACAACGATCTTGGACGCCCTGTCTGCGTTCCCGAACGCATCGTCAACATTCGGAATGACTCGTCTAGGGCCGGAGAAGGACTTTCCCGACCCCGGGATCGCCGCTGCCGATGAGCTGCGTGGCGCGGGCGAATTCGTCGAAGCCCAGCTCGTGCGTGAGGAGAGCCCGTGGCGTCAGTTGCCCGGCGGAAAAGGCGCGTACGGCGTAGGACCAGGCGGAGGAGGAGGCGCCGATCACGGTTCCGATCGACAGCTGTCGCTGGATGACGTGGACGGGATCCAGATTCTCCGCGCCGAGGGCCGGGACGCCGGTGAGCACCAGGAGTCCCCCCGGCCGCAACAGGGACATGGCGGCGCGTGCGGTCGAGACCGCGCTCACGGCATCGATCACCACGTCGAAGTCGGAAGGCCGGCCGTCACGGTCCCAGGTCCCGTAGGAGGTGGCCCCGAAACGGCGGGCTCGTCCGGCGTGGTCGGGGCTCGCACCGAGTAGCAGGAGTTCGCTGGGGGAGGACGTGCTCAGAAGCTGGGCGGCGAGGAGGGCGACGGCGCCGGTTCCGATGACGGCCACGCGTGAGCCGGGCAGCGGGCGCGCCTTCAGGACGGCCGCGGCCGCGCAGGCCGCGGGCTCCAGCAGTGCGGCCGCGGTGAGGTCGGCGTCCGGCGGGAGGGTGTGCAACAGACGGGCGGGCAGCGTCACCGTAGGGGCCATGGCGCCGGGGTGGGTGAACCCGGTCTCTTCGTAGTCACCCGCGCACAGGTGGGTCTCGCCCTCGCGGCAGCGGTCGCATGTCCCGCAGTTGCGCAGCCCTTCGCCCACCACCTTGCGGCCGGTCAGGGACACGGACACCCCCTCTCCCGTGGCGGTGACGACGCCCGACCACTCATGCCCCGGGGTGACCGGAAAGCGCACGTATTCCCGGAGGTGATCGCCCCGGAAGACGGCACGGTCACGGGCGCAGAGCCCCACGGCGTGGACCCGTACCAGCGCCTCGCCGGGACCCGGCGGTACGGGGGTGTGGTCGACGAGGCGGAAGGCCCCGGGCGCGTCAAGGACGACGGCCTGCTGTCGCGGGCTCACCGGCGCCCTCCTCCAGGGGTGCGACGCCCTCGTCCTCCGGGCCGGAAGCTCGTCATCCGCGTCGTACCGGCCACCGCCGGCCCGGCCTCGGCGGGGGGCGGGACGTGCGTCAGGAAACGCCATGACGTCCGCTCTCCGCAAGGGTCGATCCGAGTGATGAGCACGTGCGCGAGCCCTCGCTGTTCGGTATGTCGAATGCCGTTCGAAATCCTGCCCGCGACAGTATGAAGCGCCGCGCGAGGGTGTCAACAGACCTCAGGAGCAGGGAGTTTCACGGCCCGGACGCGCCCTGTCCGCCGTGGAATCAGGCGCACGTCCCAACGGCTCGGTGTGCCTCGTGGCCGCGGCTCGTACGGCCCCGAGCGCCATGGTCCGCACAGCGCGAAGCGGGCCGCCGCACCGGGTGATCC
>NZ_JBSGTX010000173.1:0-1550 GCF_053607625.1 Streptomyces sp. NPDC055103 | reverse complement strand
GGTGTCGGCGTACTCATAAGAGTGCTCAGTAAGGTACGAATGAACGTGCTCACCTCCCGCTTCGGCGGGAGCCTTCACTCACCGTGCGGTTGCCCGACGGTGAGTGGCCCGGATCAGCACGGTGACCAGATCCGCCAAGTCGAGAGCGCCGTCAGGGTCGTTCGCGTAGCGGGTGGTTTGCAGCGGCCCCACTTCGTCCAGGCGTACTTCTTCCCTCTCCAGGACGTGGGCGAGGACCAACAGTGCCAGGCGGGCGTTGCCGTCCGGGTAGGGGTGGAAGAAGGCGATATCGAGGTATGCCCTGGCCGCGCGGGCTGTCAGGGGAACCGACGGGTCGGCGCTCTGGTGCAGGCAGGCGGCGAAGTCCTGCCATGTGTGGGGCGTGAGGCCGTACCGTTCCCGGCCGCCCTTGGCGAAGGCGTCGCTCTGACGCAGACCCACCTCCTTCACACCGAGGACCAGCTTCTGCCAGCCGTTGAGAAGGGTCGGGGTGAGCGGCTCTCCCCGTGAGGCTGCGACGCGGGACAGGGTCATCGCGGCTAGCAGTCGCCCGGCGCGGTCCGGGTCGCGAAGGCGGACCGGACCGTCGAACCAGGCGGCGAGTCCGTCGACGGCCGGGCGCACCGGTGCCGGGCCTACGCTCGCGGCCGAGGACCAGTCGACCTGCTCCCTGACCTTGCACCACGCGGCCAGCGCGTCATCGCTCACGATAGAATCCGCGGCCGGTCAGGCGAATTGCCAGATCCTCTCCAACCGTGTCGACCAGGGTCGGGGCGGGTGCAACGTGGCTCTTGAACCGGCCGCCGATAGCGGCTTCCACCGCTTTCTGAGCCTCTTCCAGGCCCAGGCCGGTGGAGGTGAGGAACCAGGTCAGCGTCGTCTTGCAGAGCCCGTACCAGCACGACTCGGCGTGGGTGCTGTTGACGACCGCGGTGACCAGGCGGGTCACCGCGCGTTCCAGATGCCAGCTTCGGTCCTCGGCGTCCGCGTCGGGATGCGGTGCAAGCTGCTCGAACCGCTCGGCCATGTCCTCCAGCCAGTCACGCCACTCCAGCAGGCAGGTCACGACGCGTTCGGCGGTCACCTCCGCCTCTCCGACCGAGTCCGAAACGCAGCACCATGTTTCGACGGGACCTCCGTGGTGGGTCGAATGATCCCAGCCGCAGGCCCACCGGCCGTAACGGGACACCAGGAGCACGGTGACCTGGTCGGTGAATCGCCAGCCCGCCATCCGGTCGGGATCAGCCGCCCGGTCGGCCTCGGAGGGCACCATCGGGACGATCAGGGCCGTCAACCGTGCTGCCTCATCGTCGTCCCAGTCGAAAGGGTTCCGGTTGGGGTCAGCGGCGGACCACGGCAAGTCTCGGGCTTGTTCGCGGTGGATGGACGTGGCGTACCCCCGAAGTCAGACATGACGGAACAACTGACCGATCATGCCCACCAGGTCGAGACCTGTCACCCCAATTTGTTGACCCCGCCGCCCGGCTGACTTCACCCACCCGGGCACGTTCACGTGTACCCGCCTGAGCACTCACCCATGTACGCCGACA
>NZ_JBSGTX010000172.1:0-1575 GCF_053607625.1 Streptomyces sp. NPDC055103 | reverse complement strand
CGCCGCGATCTGGCACAACCACAAGACCCGCCAGCCGGTCACACGATCACTGATCGCCTACGACCACTGATCATTCGGAATGACTCGTCTAGGCCACCGCGTCGAAGCCCGTGTCGTGAGCCATCTTCTTCAGCTCCAGCAGGGCGTGCTTCTCGATCTGGCGGATCCGCTCGCGCGTCAGACCGTGCTGCTTGCCGACCTCCGTCAGCGTCCTCTCGCGCCCGTCCTCGATCCCGTACCGCATACGGATGATCGACGCCGTGCGGTGGTCGAGCTTGGCGATCAGGTCGTCGAGCTCCTCGCTGCGCAGCAGCGTGAGCACCGACTGCTCGGGCGAGATCGCCGAGGTGTCCTCCAGGAGGTCGCCGAACTGGGTCTCGCCCTCGTCGTCCACCCCCATGTTCAGCGAGACCGGGTCGCGCGCCCAGTCCAGGACGTCGACGACCCGCTCCGGCTTGGTGTCCAGCTCCGCCGCGATCTCGGCCGGCTCCGGATCCCGGCCGTGCTCACGGTTGAACTCGCGCTGCACGCGCCGGATGCGGCCCAGCTCCTCCACCAGGTGGACGGGGAGCCGGATCGTCCGGGACTGGTCGGCGATCGACCGGGTGATGGCCTGGCGGATCCACCACGTCGCGTACGTGGAGAACTTGAAGCCCTTCGCGTAGTCGAACTTCTCGACCGCGCGCACCAGGCCCGCGTTCCCCTCCTGGATCAGGTCGAGCAGGGGGAGTCCGCTGCGGGGATAGCGCCGCGCGACGGCGACCACGAGCCGGAGGTTGGACTTGATGAAGAGGTCCTTGGCCCGCTCGCCCTCGGCGACCAGCGCTTCGAGCTCCTCACGGGCCGCGCCACCGGCCTCGCTCTCTATGGCTCCGTCGAGGATCTGCTGGGCGTAGACGCCCGCCTCGATCGTCTGGGAGAGCTCTACCTCCTTGGCGGCGTCGAGCAGGGGTGTACGCGCGATCTCGTCGAGGTACATGCCGACCAGGTCGCGGTCGGCGATGTCCCCGCCCACGGCGCGAACGCTGCTGGCCCGGCTCGCCCCGCTCTTGGCGGAGGTCTGACGACGGGCGACGGCACGGGTTGCCATGCGTGCTCCCTTGCTGAGTAGGTCGCGACACCTTTTCGGGTGCCCTGCATCCGACGGAAACAACGACTGGAATCAGGACAGAATTCCCACCCGACACATGGATTTTCGCGATCATGCAGTATCCTGCGCGGCCGCCGCCCCTTCGGGTATGCCGCGGAAACCCACGGAGGCGCAGGTCAGACCGGGCACGGAGGGTGATGCGACGCCGTTCACGGAGGCTCCGACCACACTGTCGGTGAGACCGCGATCACATGCGGCGCGCTGTCTCGCCGTCTCATCCCCTCAGACGTCGTCCCGGGCGATCGGGTTGCGCGCATCGACCCTCGGCCCCCACCCTCGGCCCCGCCAGCCCCTGGCCCCCGGCCCTTGGTCCGGCCCTCGGCCCCGAGGCCTAGGTGTATTGCCCTGTGAGGTTGGGGACGCGGCTGGCGGGTGGTTTGCCTGCGAGCGCGGTGTGTCCGCGGTGGTGATTGTAGGTGTGCAGC
>NZ_JBSGTX010000171.1:0-1613 GCF_053607625.1 Streptomyces sp. NPDC055103 | reverse complement strand
CTAGCTTGATCTTTAACCTGTGCGGCGTGGGCGAGGAGTGGTCGACTTCTTGTTCCGGGACGTGGCAGTGCCCGTCTTGCGGGGTGTGTGGACGTCGTGGCGTGGGGTGGGTCGGGTGTTCTTTCGGCCGGGCGGTCGTCCAGGTCCGGGGCGGGTGAGTTTCGGTGCCCTGGCCGGGCAGACGACCTTGGGGCGGATGTGCCGAAAGTCGCGGCGGACACGTGCCGGGGTCAGCCTGTCTGAGGAGACGGGCCTCTCCCATGGGTGACGCCGGTCGGCTGCCAGTGGCCGGGCGAGACGGAGTTGGGTGTAGGCCGCGAGGATCAGCCAGGTCCATCGGTCGGCCGCCTCGGGGGTGCGGATCTTCGGGCAGGTCCAGCCGAGGGTCTGCTTGAACAGGCGGAAGGTGTGCTCGATGTCGAAACGACGCAGGTATGCCTGCCAGAGTCGGTCGCTGTCCGCTTCGGTGGCGTCCGTACCCGACCACCACAGCCAGACCGGCTTCGGGGTGGCTCCGCTGGGCAGATGGTCGATGTCCAGACGGATCACGGTCCCCTCGACGATCGGGAGCGAGCCATCGGCCGCGGCCCAGGACGAGCGGTGGGTGAGCTTGGGGTGGAGCCGGTCCCAGGACCGGGCGGTGGCGGTGCCGTAGAGGCGCGTGTCGGTGACGGTGTGGGTGTCCGGAGTGCCCCAGGTGTCGGGCTGCCCGAAGACGAACTCCCCGCCGTGCCGGGGCGGTCGGCCCATGGTGTGAGGCTGCCGCGGCGGGGCTGGCCTGCGCAGGACACGGTCCGACCGCATGCGGGCCAGGACCTGCACGGGCAGGTCCCGCAGGATGTGGGCCAGGCGGGGTGCGTCGTATCCGGCGTCCGCGACGATGAGGACGTCCGGGTCCGCACTCTGCCACTGACCTGTGGTGATCAGCCGCTCGACCAGTTCGCGCAGCTGCCGGGCGGTGACGGTGGCGGTGTCGTCCCCAGGTGTCAGACGCAACGCGTCCAGCGGGACGGTCCACGAGCTGCGGCCGGGTTCCAGCGCGCAGACGATCGAGTATGGCCACCCGGGAACGGGAATGTGCTGGTCCTTGCCCCGGCCGTAGGTATGACACAGGATCCGCTCCGGTGAGGTGTGGGCGTCCGGCCGCAGCCAGCACGTGACGTCGACGGCCAGGACCAGCCGGCCGTCGGCCGCCCGTGGCAGCGGCACCGAGGCCAGGGCCCGTCGCATCCGGTCCGCGTCGACCCGGCCCTGTGCGACGGCGGCGTAAAGCCCTCCGTGACCACGGCGGTGTTCGCCCACCAGCGACAGCTCGGCCAGCGACCTCACCGGCCCGTCCCCGCACAGAACCGCGTCGGCCAGCTCGAACAACGCATCCGAACGGGCGGTGAGACAGGAGTAGAACTCACCCCGGAAGCGTGACAGTTCCGCCAGCGAATCCTGCCGGGCGTCGTGATACTGCAGACTCATCCTCACGGCCTTCGCGCTGGACGTGTGTGTTCCTTGGTCGGAGCACATGTTCAGACGAAGGCCGCTTCCGTGTACGGCGGTTACCGAACCGAGTGATCAAGTACGACGCACCGTTCGACGCCACACGTTAAAGATCAAGCTAG
>NZ_JBSGTX010000170.1:0-1668 GCF_053607625.1 Streptomyces sp. NPDC055103 | reverse complement strand
TTAGCCTCGCGCTTTCATGAAGCGGGCTGTCCGACGGGTGGTCAGGTAAGCAGAAAGTGCCTCTGACCAGCAAGAATGAGGATTGTCGAGGTCCTTGTTCCCGCACCAGCCGGAGGCACTTCCCAGGTGAAGAAGCGTATCGGGTCCTATCCACGCGTCCGCATCGAGGGCGGCGGCCACGGGGTGCTGTCCCAAGCCGGGGCCGTGCTGCTGGTCGAAACCGCCCGCAAGGCCGGGCTGGATCAGGCGATATCGACGGCGCTGACGCCCTGGCGACGCCCGAGGGCGGTGCACGATCCAGGCAAGATCCTGCTGGACACGGCCCTCGCGGTCGCGCTGGGCGGGGACTGCCTCGCGGATGTCGGGATGCTGCGGGCCGAGCCTGGCGTGTTCGGGCCGGTGGCCTCCGACCCGACCGTCTCCCGCCTCATCGACACCCTCGCCGCGGCCGGGCCGAAGGCCCTCTCCGCGATACGGGCCGCGCGGGCCGAAGCCCGCGAGCATGTCTGGAACATGGCCAAGAACGCGGCCCCGGACGCCGCAGGGCAGGTGATCGTGGACCTGGACGGGGTCCTCGTGCTGGCCCACTCCGAGAAGCAGGACGCCACCGCGACCTGGAAGAAGACCTTCGGACACCACCCCCTGATGGGATTCGTCGACCACGGAAGCGGCGGGAGCGGGGAACCGGTGGCCGGCCTGCTCAGACCGGGCAACGCAGGCAGCAACACCGCCGCCGACCACATCACCACGGCCCGACTCGCCCTGGCCCAACTCCCGAAGAAGTACCGGCGCGGACGCCAGACGCTGATCCGCACCGACTCCGGAGGCGGAACGCATGAGTTCACAGCCTGGCTCGCCCAGCGCGGACGGTGGCTGTCGTACTCGGTTGGCATGACCATCACCGAGCAGATTCACCAGGCCGTACTCAAGGTCCCCGTCCCGGCCTGGACGGCAGCGATCGAGCCCGGCGGCGAGATCCGGGACGGAGCCTGGGTCGCCGAGATCACCGGAGACTGCCTCAAGGGCTGGCCGAAGGGAATGCGGCTGATCGTCCGCAAGGAACGGCCCCACCCCGGCGCCCAGTTGCGGATCACCGACGCCGACGGACTGCGGCTGACCTGCTTCGCCACCAACACCACCGACATGCCGATCGCGGCACTGGAACTGCGGCACCGCCAGCGGGCACGAGCCGAGGACCGCATCCGGGCCGCGCGGGCCACCGGCCTGCGCAACCTGCCCTTGCACGACACCGCCCAGAACCAGATCTGGCTGGAGATCGTCCAGCTCGCCCTGGACCTGCTGGCCTGGATGCCCATGCTCGCTCTGACCGGCGAAACCCGCAGGTGGGAGCCCCGCCGCCTCCGGCTCCGGCTCTTCTCCGCCGCAGCCCAACTCGTCACCACCGCCCGCCGCCGGCACCTGAGGTTCGCCCGCCACTGGCCCTGGACCGACGTGATCACCGACGCCCTCGCACGGCTCGAAGCTCTCCCGAACCCCGGCTGACCAGCACTTCCCCGTCCCTGCGAGCAGCACCACCCCGACCGGAGCCGTGGAACCCGGCGCCCACCCGACGCGACAGCCGGGCCACCGCCGTGCCCACGACCAGCCCGAACAACCGAAACGGCCCACCGGAGAAACCGACGGACCATCACGAAAGATCGAGGTTAG
>NZ_JBSGTX010000169.1:0-1670 GCF_053607625.1 Streptomyces sp. NPDC055103 | reverse complement strand
GTCCTAACTAGAGACTTAGTGATTTTGAAAATTACCATCTGGTAAATTCCTAAATATAGGTATAATTTTTATAAATTTGGAAAATGAAAGTGGTAAATGCAATAAGAAGTAAATAAGAGAAAACATTAATTTATATTGGGAGGAAATCGTCTTAAAATTAGTCGTTAAGGGAGTGTAATATTAACTGTGTAAGTAAGGAATGCGTACGGTTCCTTACTCACACAGTTTTTTATTTGATAGAATAATAAGTATAAAGCTAAAGGAGTGGTTTCAGTGGGGAAATTGAAAAGAGATCCGAACTCCGTAGAATTAGCTAACAAGATTATCGAACAGTATCAGCCTAAATCAGTAGAAGATATGCAAGAAGCATTAAAAGACATATTTGGTCCCATGTTTGAGTCAATGCTAAAAGGTGAAATGAATCACCATTTGGGCTATGAATCCAATGACAAGGGAGAAAAAGAAACAAGAAATAGAAGAAATGGATATGGCAAAAAGATCGTGAAAACAACGGCAGGAGAAGTTGAAATTGCAGTCCCCCGTGATCGTGATGGTTCATTTGAACCGCAGTTGATTCCAAAGCGTAAAAGAGATGTATCCTCTATAGAGGATAAGGTCATTTCGATGTATGCCAGAGGAATGTCACAACGAGACATTTCTTCCACGATAGAAGACATCTATGGCTTTTCTGTATCTCATGAAATGGTATCCGACATTACGGATACTGTACTTCCTAATTTAGAAGAGTGGCAAAATCGTCCCTTAAGTAACTGTTACCCTTTTGTGTTTGTCGATTGTCTTTACACAACCATTCGTAATGACTATGAAACGAAGAAGTATGCCGTTTACACAATACTAGGATATACCATAGAAGGTAAAAAGGACATTCTAGGTTTGTGGTTGAATGAAACGGAAAGTAAACATAAATGGATGCAAATTTTTGATGAAATCAAATCTCGTGGTGTAGAAGATATCTTCTTTCTCTCAATGGATGGCGTTAGTGGTCTGGAAGAAGGAGCACGTGCGATTTTTCCTGATGTGACCGTACAGAGATGTATTGTTCATTTAATTCGAAATTCGATTAAGTATATACCAAGTAAAGACTACAAGCCTTTTACTGCTGCCTTAAAGAAAGTGTATGGAGCTCCAAGCCTTAAGGCTTGTCACAGTGCATTTGAATCTTTTGAAAAGCAGTGGTCTACGTACCCTGGAGCTGTAGACGTATGGAAACGAAACTTTTCTCATGTGGAACAACTTTTCGATTATGGTGGTAATATTCGTAAAATCATGTACACTACAAATGCCGTTGAAAGTATCCACTCTAGCTTTCTAAAAGTCACGAAAAAAGGAGCATTCCCCCATGAGAATGCCCTATTAAAAATATTGTTTTTACGAACAAAAGAATTAGAAAAGAAATGGGATGGTGGACGCATCCAGCAATGGGCTATGGTCATGAATCAACTATTAGTTCATGACCACCTAAAGGAACGTGTGAAGAAATATCTAGAATAACTTACACACTTTTCTTGACAAGCCCAATGCGTTTATGACTAAAACCGTCAATAGTTTTTCCGTCCGATCCCTTCGTCATGTTACCTGGCTTAGCAGCAGATGCCCGAGCTCGTCGAGCACCAGGACGACGAGGACCTCGGCCCGGTGAGCGCCGCCCT
>NZ_JBSGTX010000168.1:0-1688 GCF_053607625.1 Streptomyces sp. NPDC055103 | reverse complement strand
AAACAACCCAGACCGCCAGCTAAGGTCCCAAAGTCATGGTTAAGTGGGAAACGATGTGGGAAGGCATAGACAGCCAGGATGTTGGCTTAGAAGCAGCCATCATTTAAAGAAAGCGTAATAGCTCACTGGTCGAGTCGGCCTGCGCGGAAGATGTAACGGGGCTAAACCATGCACCGAAGCTGCGGCAGCGACGCTTAGGCGTTGTTGGGTAGGGGAGCGTTCTGTAAGCCGTTGAAGGTGGCCTGTGAGGGTTGCTGGAGGTATCAGAAGTGCGAATGCTGACATAAGTAACGATAAAGCGGGTGAAAAGCCCGCTCGCCGGAAGACCAAGGGTTCCTGTCCAACGTTAATCGGGGCAGGGTGAGTCGACCCCTAAGGCGAGGCTGAAAAGCGTAGTCGATGGGAAACAGGTTAATATTCCTGTACTTGGTGTTACTGCGAAGGGGGGACGGAGAAGGCTAGGCTAGCCGGGCGACGGTTGTCCCGGTTTAAGCGTGTAGGGGGTGTGACCTGGTAAATCCGGTTGCATACTAACCCTGAGGCGTGATGACGATGCACTACGGTGCAGAAGTAGTTGATGCCCTGCTTCCAGGAAAATCCTCTAAGCTCCAGGTAACATTAAATCGTACCCCAAACCGACACAGGTGGTCAGGTAGAGAATACCAAGGCGCTTGAGAGAACTCGGGTGAAGGAACTAGGCAAAATGGTGCCGTAACTTCGGGAGAAGGCACGCTGGCATGTAGGTGAAGTCCCTCGCGGATGGAGCTGAAGCCAGTCGAAGATACCAGCTGGCTGCAACTGTTTAATAAAAACACAGCACTGTGCAAACACGAAAGTGGACGTATACGGTGTGACGCCTGCCCGGTGCTGGAAGGTTAATTGATGGGGTCAGCCGCAAGGCGAAGCTCTTGATCGAAGCCCCAGTAAACGGCGGCCGTAACTATAACGGTCCTAAGGTAGCGAAATTCCTTGTCGGGTAAGTTCCGACCTGCACGAATGGCGTAATGATGGCCAGGCTGTCTCCACCCGAGACTCAGTGAAATTGAACTCGCTGTGAAGATGCAGTGTACCCGCGGCAAGACGGAAAGACCCCGTGAACCTTTACTATAGCTTGACACTGAACATTGAGCCTTGATGTGTAGGATAGGTGGGAGGCTTTGAAGCGTGGACGCCAGTCTGCGTGGAGCCATCCTTGAAATACCACCCTTTAATGTTTGATGTTCTAACTCGGCCCCATAATCTGGGGTGAGGACAGTGTCTGGTGGGTAGTTTGACTGGGGCGGTCTCCTCCCAAAGAGTAACGGAGGAGCACGAAGGTTAGCTAATCACGGTCGGACATCGTGAGGTTAGTGCAAAGGCATAAGCTAGCTTGACTGCGAGAGTGACGGCTCGAGCAGGTACGAAAGTAGGTCTTAGTGATCCGGTGGTTCTGAATGGAAGGGCCATCGCTCAACGGATAAAAGGTACTCCGGGGATAACAGGCTGATACCGCCCAAGAGTTCATATCGACGGCGGTGTTTGGCACCTCGATGTCGGCTCATCACATCCTGGGGCTGAAGTAGGTCCCAAGGGTATGGCTGTTCGCCATTTAAAGTGGTACGCGAGCTGGGTTTAGAACGTCGTGAGACAGTTCGGTCCCTATCTGCCGTGGACGTTTGAGATTTGAGAGGGGCTGCTCCTAGTACGAG
>NZ_JBSGTX010000167.1:0-1759 GCF_053607625.1 Streptomyces sp. NPDC055103 | reverse complement strand
TCGTGCGCAAGGTGCTCATCGCCAACCGTGGCGAAATCGCTGTCCGTGTGGCCCGGGCGTGCCGGGACGCGGGTATCGGCAGCGTGGCCGTGTACGCCGATCCGGACCGGGACGCTCTGCACGTCCGGGCGGCTGACGAGGCGTTCGCTCTGGGCGGTGACACCCCGGCGACCAGTTATCTGGACATGGCGAAGGTGTTGCAGGCCGCGAAGGACTCCGGGGCGGACGCGGTCCACCCCGGTTACGGCTTCCTCTCCGAGAACGCCGAGTTCGCGCAGGCGGTCCTGGACGCCGGTCTGATCTGGATCGGCCCGCCGCCGCAGGCGATCCGTGACCTGGGTGACAAGGTGGCGGCCCGTCACATCGCCCAGCGCGCCGGCGCCCCGCTGGTCGCGGGCACGCCGGACCCGGTGTCGGGTGCGGACGAGGTCGTGGCGTTCGCCGAGGAGCACGGTCTGCCGATCGCGATCAAGGCCGCCTTCGGTGGTGGCGGTCGCGGCCTGAAGGTCGCCCGCACCCTGGAGGAAGTGCCGGAGCTGTACGACTCGGCCGTCCGTGAGGCTGTCGCGGCCTTCGGCCGCGGTGAGTGCTTCGTCGAGCGCTACCTCGACAAGCCGCGTCACGTGGAGACGCAGTGCCTGGCGGACTCCCACGGCAACGTGGTCGTCGTCTCCACCCGTGACTGCTCGCTCCAGCGCCGCCACCAGAAGCTCGTCGAGGAGGCCCCGGCGCCGTTCCTGAGCGACGCGCAGAACGCCGAGCTGTACGCGGCGTCGAAGGCGATCCTGAAGGAGGCCGGCTACGTCGGCGCCGGAACCGTCGAGTTCCTCGTCGGCACCGACGGCACCATCAGCTTCCTGGAGGTCAACACCCGCCTCCAGGTCGAGCACCCGGTCACCGAAGAGGTCACCGGCATCGACCTGGTCCGTGAGATGTTCCGGATCGCCGACGGCGAAGCCCTCGGCTACGGCGACCCCGCCGTGCGCGGTCACTCCTTCGAGTTCCGCATCAACGGCGAGGACCCGGGCCGGGGCTTCCTGCCCGCCCCCGGCACCGTCACCGTCTTCAACGCCCCCACGGGCCCCGGCGTCCGCCTCGACGCGGGCGTCGAGTCCGGCTCCGTCATCGGCCCGGCCTGGGACAGCCTCCTGGCCAAGCTGATCGTGACCGGCGCGACCCGCGAGCAGGCACTCCAGCGCGCCGCCCGCGCCCTGGGCGAGTTCACGGTCGAGGGCATGGCCACGGCCATCCCCTTCCACCAGGCCGTCGTCGTCGACCCCGCGTTCACCGCCGACCCCTTCCGGGTCCACACGCGGTGGATCGAGACGGAGTTCGTCAACGAGATCAAGCCGTTCGCGCCCGCCGGCGCGGAGGCGGACGAGGACGAGTCGGGCCGCGAGACGATCGTCGTCGAGGTCGGCGGCAAGCGCCTTGAGGTCTCCCTGCCGTCCTCCCTCGGCATGACCCTGGCCCGCACCGGACTGGCCGCCGGTGCGAAGCCGAAGCGCCGCGCCGCGAAGAAGTCCGGCCCGACCGCCTCGGGCGACACGCTCGCCTCGCCGATGCAGGGCACGATCGTGAAGATCGCGGTCGAGGAGGGCCAGGAGGTCAAGGAAGGCGATCTCATCGTCGTCCTGGAAGCCATGAAGATGGAACAGCCCCTCAACGCCCACCGCTCCGGCACCGTCAAGGGCCTGTCCGCCGAGGTCGGCGCCTCCGTCACCTCCGGCGCCACCATCTGCGACATCAAGGACTGACC
>NZ_JBSGTX010000166.1:0-1813 GCF_053607625.1 Streptomyces sp. NPDC055103 | reverse complement strand
TGGCTGAACAGCTTGATGACCGCTTCTGCTAAATCCTTCGTATAAGTCGGCGAACCAATTTGATCGCTGACAACCCGAAGCTCTTGTTTCGTTTCAGCAAGCTTCAGCATGGTTTCAACGAAATTATTGCCGCCATGTCCGTACACCCACGATGTTCTGATGATCGTGCTGTCTTTTGTCGTTAATCGTATCAGTTCTTCTCCAAGCCTTTTGCTTTTGCCATAAATGGTTTTCGGATCGAGGGGATCGTCTTCCCTATATGGCTGGGTTCCTTTCCCATTGAATACATAGTCCGTGCTGATATGAACATATTGAGCACCGATGCGGGTTGACTCAAGCGCTGTATAATAAGCGCCGATTCCGTTAACCAAGTACGCTTTATCAAGCTCTTTCTCGCATTGATCAACCGACGTAAACGCGGCGCTATTGACCACGATATCCGGCTGATAATGGCCAAACGAATGCCGTACTGAGCGCTGGTCAGCAATGTTCATCATCTTCTTTGTTAACGCAATGACCTCATATCCGGCTTGCTTCAGCTGGCGGCATAGTTCCAAGCCAAGCTGTCCTCCCGCCCCAGTTACCAATACCTTTGTCAATCAGATCACCTTCTCATCGGTCATTGTCTGTATACCACTGAATCGTACGCGCAATGCCTTCTTCAAGCGTCACTTCCTGCCGCCAGCCCAGTTCATTTTTCAGCTTAGATGCATTGATCGCATAGCGCCGGTCATGCCCTTTTCGGTCTTCCACGTGGGCGAACAATTCCTCACAGCCCAGATGCTTCAAAATGGCACTCGCCAGCTCTTTATTCGTGCGTTCATTTCCGCCGCCGATGTTATACACCTCGCCGTCGGTTCCTTTTTCTAAAATCAGTTTGATTGCGCGGCAATGATCCTCCGCAAACAGCCAGTCTCGGATCTGGAGTCCATCGCCATACAGCGGAACAGGCAGGCCCTGCTTCGCATGACGGATAATCGTCGGAATCATTTTTTCGCTGTGCTGATAAGGTCCGTAATTGTTGCTGCATCGTGTAATGATGGCCGGAAGCTTGTGGGTTTTCACATAAGACAACACGAGCAAATCTGAGCTTGCTTTGCTGGCTGAGTATGGGTTATTAGGAGAAAGCGGCGTCGTTTCTGTAAACGCGGGATCATCCGCTTTTAAATCCCCGTATACCTCATCTGTTGAAATATGAATCAGCTTCTTGGCTTTTCCTTTCAAGACCGCTTCCGCCAATCGGTATGTCCCCATGACATTTGTGGTGATAAACGGCTCCGCTTGGGAAATGCTTCTGTCCACATGCGATTCTGCTGCGAAGTGAATGACGCCATCGTAGGTCTCGTCAAACGCGCGGTCGATATCCTCCTGAACGCTGATGTCCCCTTTTACAAAGCGAAAACGACTGTTTTGCTTTAATTTTTCCATTTCCTCCGGGTGGCTGGCGTACGTCAGTTTATCTAAAACGGTAATGCGCGCATCCGTTTCCCTCAGCATGAGCTTTGTAAACGTGAGCCCGATGAAGCCGGCTCCGCCTGTAATTAAATATGATTTTGCCATCACTTTTCGTCCTGTCCTTTCCGTAAATCCTGGTGTACAAGCTGGGAAGCGAGATAAAGCGATTCGTGAGTTCCGGCGTCTACCCACCAGCCTGATAACACATCATACGTAAGCTGGCTGTTTTCGATGTATAGATTATTCACATCGGTGATTTCCAGCTCGCCGCGCTTTGATGGTGATATTTGTTCAATATACGAAAACACCTCTGCATCATACATATAAATACAGGTAACACAAAGGTTGGTCGGTGGCT
>NZ_JBSGTX010000165.1:0-1854 GCF_053607625.1 Streptomyces sp. NPDC055103 | reverse complement strand
AGGACCTCGACAATCCTCATTCTTGCTGGTCAGAGGCACTTTCTGCTTACCTGACCACCCGTCGGACAGCCCGCTTCATGAAAGCGCGAGGCTAAAGGCACTGACCGGCATCCTCACGTTGACCTGGCCTGCTGCCCGTTCGCTGGCCGGAGATCGCGAACTCGGTCTGATCCTTGACGAAGACGCCGAGCGACGACTCCTCTATCTCCACGAACTCCGCAAACGACCAGGCAAGAAGCACTTCTCACGCGCTCTCACCGACCCGGCACCAGACCCCCTGGCATTCGCCGCGTGCTCCGCCATCGCGGACACGATCCTCAGCGCCGACAGCAGCGACGCGGCACTGGAGATGCTCGCCCCGGTCCTCCGAGCACTGGGACAGCTGACCGAGTTCGCGAGAGCGCTCGCCTCGACGCTGCGACATGCCCGTTCGATGTCGCTACCTCTTCGGATCATCCTTGTCCACGAACAAGCAGCCACCCCAAAGCTCGTGGCGAACTATCGCCCACCCTTGAATGGTCCAGGTCTGCCCCGGATCAGTGGTGGGAAGAGAAAGGCATAGCGTCGGCTCACTCGGGCTGACCATCAGGCAACTCCGTGCGCGGGATCAGGCGTCGCTGCGGCCGGTATGGCTGCGTACTCCAGCCACTTGTCCATCAGGTCGCGGACTTCGTCCAGGGCGGGATTGCGGCGTCCGCCAGGCGCGTATGCCGGCGACCTGTCCGCGTGCAGCGGCACGTGGGCGCAGTACCAGGCCCGTTTGGCGCCCGCCTGTTCGGCGTCCGTGCCCGTCAGTAGGTAGTTGAGCAGTGTCGCCATGACCCGGCGGCGTCCGAATATGTAGACCGTTGGCTCGACGAACCAGCGGCAGAAGCTCGGGTCGGGGTCGTAGACGGCCGCGGCCATCAGCGGAGCGAAGAATTCTTCGGGCAGACTCGCGCGTTCGAGTAGTGGCTTGCGCGCTGCATGCGCCAGGTGCCGCGCGCGTCGGTCTTCCGGCACGCTAGCCGCGGTGCCGAGGTCCAGCAGCCGAGCCACCTCGGCTGCGGACGACAGGAATGTGGGTGCTTCTGCCTCGTTGCGCTCTCCATCGGCCATGGGCAGCATTCTGGGCCGATCCCGGACGGAGAGGTGGAGATGCTGGTTGCTGCGTGGTCAGTGGAACCACACGACGAGCCGCACGTTCTCCGCCCCGTGGACTTCGCTGAGCGTGCCCATGACACTCCATACTCGGCCCCAGTCGCTCCCGTCACCTGCGGCAGCGGCCCGGCTTCGGGTGCCGGAGCTGTCTGTTTCTTGCCAATCGACGGCGGTGACCTCAGCCCAGGTGACCCATGTCGTTCCGAATGCGTCACCGGGTCCCCCATAGGCTGCGTACTCGCTCCTCAGCCCCACCGACGCATCGTCCGGGAAGCCACGGCCTTCCGCCACGGGCCGGAAGCCGAAGGAGTTGCGGACTCCGAAGAGACAGGCGAGGCCGTCGTAGGCGTTGCCCCGGTTGAGCAGGAAGAGATCTATGGCGGCTTCCCACACGGAGTCCTCGTCGTCGGGACCCCAGAGGCGGCCCCCTGGCCGGCACTCGATCATTCCGCTGATGTCGGTAGACATGCCCGGATCTTGCCCGACCGGCCCAGGGCTCGGCACCCACATTTAGGTTCTGTCGGCTCCGCCAGCGGCACCCAACCGCACCCGGTGACGCTGAAGGTCGACCTCGGCGACCTTCACCGTGATCAGCTCACCTTCATCGACAAGCCGATCCGGTGTCGGCGTACTCATAAGAGTGCTCAGTAAGGTACGAATGAACGTGCTCACCTCCCGCTTCGGCGGGAGCCTTCACTCACCGTGCGGTTGCCC
>NZ_JBSGTX010000164.1:0-1939 GCF_053607625.1 Streptomyces sp. NPDC055103 | reverse complement strand
CAGCAGGGCGTCTAGGTTGTTCGTCACACAACGATCTTGGACGCCCTGTCTGCGTTCCCGAACGCATCGTCAACATTCGGAATGACTCGTCTAGGCATCCACACCCCCGTGTTGCCCCGGCCGGTACCGTCGATGGCTGGTCCTGGCCGGCCGGGGTGGTCGGAGGCTAGCTCAGATGCCGGGTGAAGAACTTGGCCGCGGCGTCCCCCGCGTGCTGAGGAACGCCGGTGTGCCCGCCCATATTGGCGTGCAGGGTCTTCTCCTTGGAGCCGAAGGCATCGAACAGGTCCAGGGCCGCCTGTCGGTCGTTCCCTTCGTCGTCCCACTGCAGCAGGACGTACAGCGGAATGGTGACCTGGCGGGCCTCCTCGAACATGGCCCGGGGGACGAAACTCCCGGCGAACAGAACGGCGGCCGAGATACGCGGCTCGACCACCGCCAGCCGGGTACCGATGGAGATCACGCCCCCCGAGTACCCGACCGGGCCGCCGATCTCGGGCAGCGACAGGAGGGCGTCCAGGGCGGCCTGCCATTCCGGGACCGACTTGTCGACCAGGGGAAGGATGAGAGCATCGATGATCTCGTCGCTGACTGGCTCGCCGGCCTCCAGCGCCCGGCGCAGGTCGGCGAGGGCCTGCTCGGCGGCGGGCCAACGGGGCCGGTCGCCGCTTCCGGGAAGCTCGATGGTGGCCGTGGCGAAGCCGTCCGCTGCGGAGTGTCGGGCTCGGGCCAGCAGTCGGGGGTACGTCTTGCGCAGCCCGAGGGGAGGGGGGCTGAGCAGGATCAGCGGCGCCGGTGCGGACGCAGGTGCTGGCGTCCACAGGATGCCGGGGATCTCGCCGAGGGTGAATTCGCGTTCGAGGATGCCGTCGTCATGGCGTTGCTCGGAGGTGAATTGCATGGTCGTGCCTTTCGGGAGTGCCATTGAACGGCGCTCCCGGACGACCTATCGCCCGACCGTGACCCCGGAGGAGAGCACCCATGTCGATACTGTGTTCACGGGTACCACCTCCTCGTTCTCGCGCACGGCCTCCGGAAAAGTAGCAGTGGTCGCAGTGGTCCGCCAACGGTTTTTCGCGGAGGCTCCGTGGCCGGTTGCCACGGAGCCACTCGCCTCAAGGCCCAAGACCGTGCGGTCAAGGGCTTCGAGCCTGTGCGGCCACGGTGTCGCGTAGGCCGGGGCGTAGGAAGCGGAGCAACGATGCCGCGGCCATCAACCGCGCGGTGAGCCGCGCGCGCCCCTGGCTCCCGTTTACCACCGACCTCCGCCACCATCCTTTGACTTCGAAGTGAGTCCGCCCGCGGGGGATAGTCCGAGAGGCAGGCGTCTGCTCCCCGACTGCGTGGGGACGTTTCCTGGGGTAGCCACCTCTGAACGAGTGGCGCCTTCTGTTCCCTCGGCTGTTCCCCGTCCCGGCGGGGGTGGTCCTACGGGGATGAGTGAGCGTGCGTTCGGCCGACATGGCTGCTTCCGGCAACCTGCGGGGTTGGTTGGTGGTTCGGGTTTCCGGGTCGGGGGTTGGTGCGCTGGGCGTGTCCGCCTGCCGTCCCGCGTGTTGCTGGGGAGAGCTGCGGGCTCCTGCTTCTTCTGCTTCCGTCGGGTTCCGTGTCCGGGGCGTGGTTTGTCGGCGGGCGGCCGGCCCGGCTGGAGATTGTTCCGTCGGTGTGAACCGTTCCGGGTTCGGTAGAGATCTCAGATGTTGGTTGTGACCTGGGGTTTCGCGGGTGCTCGGTAGTGGTTGTTCTCGTATTCGACGGGTGGGACGTGGCCTATCTCACCGTGAAGTCGTCGGTGGTTGTACCAGTCGACGTACTCGGCGGTGGCGAGCTCGACGTCGGACAGCGTCTTCCATGGCCGTCGGGGCTTGATCAGCTCGGTCTTGAACAGCCCGATCGTGCTCTCCATCAGGGCGTTGTCGTAGGCGTCGCCGACCGAGCC
>NZ_JBSGTX010000163.1:0-1940 GCF_053607625.1 Streptomyces sp. NPDC055103 | reverse complement strand
CCGTCGAACGCATGATGCGCGACGCCAAGATCACCCAGATCTACGAAGGCACCAACCAGGTCCAGCGCATCGTCATGGCCCGCAACCTCCCGTAATTCCCAGCCCGTTGAAAGGAGACAGGCCGTGACTCTGAAGATCGCTGTCTGTGTGAAGTACGTCCCCGACGCGACCGGCGACCGCGGGTTCGCCGACGACCTGACGACCGACCGCGAGGCCGTCGACGGTCTGCTCTCGGAGCTGGACGAGTACGCGGTCGAGCAGGCGCTCCGGATCTCCGAGGAGTCCGACGACGCCGAGGTCACCGTCGTGACCGTGGGCCCGGACGACGCCAAGGACGCGCTGCGCAAGGCGCTGTCGATGGGCGCCGACAAGGCGGTGCACGTCAACGACGACGACATCCACGGCTCCGACGTCATCGCCACCTCCGCGATCCTGGCCAAGGCGCTGGAGAAGACCGGCTTCGACCTGGTCGTCTGCGGCATGGCCTCGACCGACGGCACGATGGGCGTCCTGCCGGCGCTGCTCGCCGAGCGGCTGAACGTGCCGCAGGTGACGCTGCTCTCCGAGGTCTCCGTCGACGGCGACACGGTCAAGGGCCGCCGCGACGGCGACTCCGCCACCGAGCTCCTGGAGGCCCCGCTGCCGGCCGTCGTCTCGGTCACCGACCAGTCCGGCGAGGCCCGTTACCCCTCCTTCAAGGGGATCATGGCCGCCAAGAAGAAGCCGGTCGAGGAGCTGGACCTGGACGACCTGGACATCGACGCCGACGAGGTGGGCCTGGCCGGTTCCTGGACCCTCGTCGACGCGGTGGCCGCGCGTCCGGCCCGTACGCAGGGCACGATCGTCACGGACGAGGGCGACGGCGGCAAGCAGCTCGCCTCCTTCCTCGCCACCCAGAAGTTCATCTGACCCACCGTCAGCCAGACACCCACTCAGGAGCAATGAATCATGGCTGAGATCCTGGTTCTCGTGGACCACGCCGACGGTGCGGTCCGCAAGCCGGCCCTCGAACTCCTCACCCTGGCCCGCCGCATCGGCGAGCCCTCGGCGGTCGTCCTCGGCGCCGGCGAGGCCGCGGCCTCCATCGCCGCCACGGCCGGCGAGTACGGCGCGGCCACCGTGTACGTCGCGGACGGCGCCGAGTTCACCGACCAGCTGGTCGTCCCGAAGGTCGACGCGCTGACCCAGCTCGCGAAGGAGAAGGGGGCCGCCGCCGTCCTGGTGACCTCCTCCGGCGAGGGCAAGGAGATCGCGGCCCGGGTCGCGCTCCGCCTCGGCTCCGGTCTGATCACCGACGCCGTGGAGCTGGAGGCCGGCGAGAACGGCCCGGTCGCCACCCAGTCCGTCTTCGCCGCCTCGTACCAGGTGCGCTCGACGGTCTCCCACGGTGTCCCGGTCATCACCGTCAAGCCGAACTCCGCCGCCCCGGAGGCCGCCCCGGCCGCCGGCACGGTCGAGAACGTCTCCGTCACCTTCACCGGCAACGCCGCGAAGGTCGTCTCGCGCACCCCGCGCGTCTCCACCGGCCGCCCCGAGCTGACCGAGTCCGCGATCGTGGTCTCCGGCGGCCGTGGCGTCGGCGCGGCCGAGGGCTTCGCGGTCGTCGAGAAGCTGGCCGACTCGCTCGGCGCGGCCGTCGGCGCCTCCCGCGCCGCCGTGGACGCGGGCTGGTACCCGCACGCCAACCAGGTCGGCCAGACCGGCAAGCAGGTCTCGCCGCAGCTGTACGTCGCGGCGGGCATCTCCGGCGCGATCCAGCACCGGGCGGGCATGCAGACGTCGAAGACGATCGTCGCGGTCAACAAGGACCCCGAGGCCCCGATCTTCGACCTCGTGGACTACGGCGTGGTCGGCGACCTCTTCGAGGTGCTGCCGCAGCTGACGGACGAGATCGGCGCTCGCTGATCCCACGAAGAAGGGGCGGGTGGCACTCTGTGCCC
>NZ_JBSGTX010000162.1:0-1974 GCF_053607625.1 Streptomyces sp. NPDC055103 | reverse complement strand
CCTTTATAGCTATTTCTGCCACTTACAATGTCAAGCATTGTATCCTTGTCATTCGCAAAACTTTTTTCTTGATGATAATCTAATTGCCCGTCATATTGAATGTTAGTTTTTTTATTGAAACTATCAAATACTATTGTTTCCTCATTTTCACCTTTACTTGAAAGATCAGGTACGTACTCCCCATCCTCCGGAAACAACATCCTAAACCCTTGCAGTTTAGACTCTAGCAAATAATACCCTGGCTCTTCTTCTTTCGTTGACACCATGTACTCTCTCGTTTTCTCGTCCTGAAACGCCGGAACTTGCGGCAGGTCTTTTGGATCCATGTCTTTTGGTTTTACGGCTTCTGTTTTATTGTCATTTGTGGTGTTTTTATCATTGTCATGCATACTGCATCCTCCTGTCAGGGCAAGTAATAAACTGAAGCAAATACATATGATCTTTTTCATTACGAACCTCCACGGGTTTTGTGAGAATAGTATTCTATTTTTATATCAAAAATCACTAGTGTTGCATAAATTTTGACTGAATTTTCTGCTTTCTTGTTTTTACTCATGAGAAGAAAAACAAAGACATTTGAATAGAGGTAGTTAACATCCATTTTTTTACTATAATCTTTGACGAGTGCAACAGACCTGTGAAATTCTTTAGGGCACGGTTTTCCCTACGATTTTTCGTAGCCATAAATGAGCGGATTTCCATGGTGCCGCTTTGAGTAAGCGACTAATTTGTAAGTACGTCCTTGAACTGTTCGTGTTCAGCTGTGCCAGTACATTTAGGCAATATACAATCATTGCGATATACACTTGATTATGTACGCCTTGTTCGCTCTGCGCGTAGAACTTTTTGATGTTCAGGTGCTGCTTCAGCCATTTAAAAAATAGCTCGATTGCCCAGCGCGACTTATATAACTCAGCGATTTCGTCAGCGCTTAAATCAAATCGATTTGTGATCAGATGCAGTTCGTTTCCTTTTGAATCGAGCACTTTGATGAGGCGAAAAGCGTTTTCTGCACGGTTTTGTGGTGTACCAATCAAAACCATTTCATCTGAAAACACAAGCGAGTCTTCAGGCAGTTTAAATGGCTCGATTACACGAATGACAGCGTTTTTTCGTAAGCGTGACACAAAGAAATACCCATCGTCTGTCATGCGGTCAAATCGTTCATAATCCAAGTAACCCCGGTCAAAGACGTACATGCATTCTTTGTCGTCAACGAGTACTTCCAGCTGACCACGATCATGTTCTTTCGCGTTTGTCAGCACCGCTTTATCTGGATAGGAACAGCCTTTTTCTGCGTAAACAAGACGTAAATGAAGCTTGATGCCCGACTTTGTTTTACGGAATTCAGCCCACTTATGGTTTTTCAAGTTCAATGGCAACGTACTCGAGTCGATAATTTTCAGTGGTGTTGTCGTTTCTCGGCGCTGCTCATAATGTGATTTCTCGTGAATTTGGGCAACTAAATCCAAAAATACCTGTTGGAACACTTCAGTCGGCACTTGATTTAATCGGCGTCCGAGCTGCGAAAAGCTAATCGCTTCTAAATGCGTCGCTTTTTGAAGCTCGTCAGAAAATAATGTCTCACTGACTGCACGCAGACTCTCGGTTTCATTGAGCTGAGCGAATACGAACAATTTCAAGAATGACGCAATATGTAGCTTCTTTGTATAGTAATTTAATTGATAGCTTTCAACCAATTCCTCGAGTTTTGTGGAGAAAATCGGTGAAAACCATTGTTCAAATGATGTTTTTCGTGTAAACTTATCCATGCTTATTGTCCTTTATTTTGGATTTGGATGGTTTATTACCGCCCTACCATTATAAAGGCTTTTTTTATGCAAAGATAAAATTACTGAAAATTTAGATTTTTATAAATCGTTGAATTATTTTAATGCGACACTAGTGTTATTTTATAAAAAAATTGAAACCTTTTGAAACGAAGCTCGTATACATACAGACCGGTGAAGGCAG
>NZ_JBSGTX010000161.1:0-1982 GCF_053607625.1 Streptomyces sp. NPDC055103 | reverse complement strand
TTGATCCTAAGATTGTTCAAGATGTAATGAATAAATTAGATGATCTTCACATTGACGGAGCGTTTAGCGCCACTCAGCTAGAAGAATTAATGGAACCGACAAAAGCATTGTTTCCTTTGATGGGGTATACAGGCAGAGCAGACTTCTATTTAGCCCCCTAATGAATTTGGACACCTACTAAGAGTGGTTTTATACTTAAGGTTGCCAAATAAGGGGGCTTTTGTGATGCAAAGACGAAAACATTCTGCTGAATTTAAACAACAGGTGGTACAAGAAGCAATTGAAACAGGCAATAAAGCTTTGGTGGCGAGACGTCACGAGCTCAGTCCAAATCTCGTAAGCAAATGGGTAAAAGCTTTTCAGGAAAAAGGCAATCTAGATCATTCCGGCATTCAAGATATTGTTTCTCCCTCAGGGATCAAACAGTTGGAGGAGGAGAATGACCAGCTTAAAAAGCTGTTAGGCGAAAAAGATTTAGAAATTTCCATTCTCCGTGACGTACTAAAAAAGAAGAACCCTCACTTACTGAAACGCTTGAAATAGCGAATGAGTGGATTGCGAAAGGTTATGCCGTCCGTAAAGTCCTGAAGATTTTAGAGATTTCTCCTTCTACGTACTATTATCAATACAAGAAAGAAGAAAAGTCAGTAAGTGAGGGCAGACCCATTCCGGGCTATTCACTCACTAAGAACGGCAAAAAAATACCGGATGAACAAATACAGGAATGGCTGATGGAACTCATCTCAGGTGAAGCCGGTGTCTATGGCTATCGAAAGTTGTGCCTCCGCCTTCGAAGCGAGTATGCGCTACAGATTAACAAAAAGAAAGTGTACCGATTATGTAAGGAACTCGATATCCTACAGCCACAGCGAGAAGTGAAGTTCCACTATCCAAGAAAATTAGCGAGGAACCGGATCATCACTGAATCGAATCAGCTGTGGGAAGCAGATATTAAATACGGCTACATCGAAGGTGAAGAGCGTTTCTTCTTTATTCTATCGCTCATTGATGTATATGACCGTTCCATCATTGATTATCATATTGGTTTACATTGTACCGGACACGACGCTGGCCAACTCGTGCAGCGTGCCTTGTTTAAGCGTCAGCAATTTGAAAGAGAAACAAAGCCAGTCATTCGAACGGATAATGGTCCACAATTTATTTCTCTAGCGTTTCAGAAAGCATGTGAAACGTTCCACATCGAACATGAACGCATTCCGCCGAGAACACCGAATATGAATGCCCATATCGAGTCGTTTCACCGATTACTAGAGTATGAATGTTTGAGGCGGTTCGCTTTTCATTCCTACGCAGATGCGTATCATGAGGTGGCTGAATACATGGATTTCTACAATAATCGAAGAATCCATTCGAGTATTTTAGATTTAGCACCAAATGAATTTTATCAACGAAACCAAACAGAAGAGCTAACGATTAAAGAAGTGAGAGTATGAGGCAGGATGATTTTCTTGCCTCACCTAAAATAAAGAGCAATTCTATGAAATAATGAGCTAAGAGTAGTATGTGTCCAAAATTAGGGGGTTAACCCGACTTTACCGTGAACTGTATGCTCAATGGGCGTGTAGCGTTGATTGTGGATGGTACACCGGCTGCGTTGATTGCGCCTGCCAATTTATTTTTGCTTGTGAAAGCACCCGAAGATATCCACTTTACTGCTTTGGCAGCTACATTTGGTCAAACGCTTCGTTTACTTGGCTTGTCCGTATCGCTACTGCTTCCTGCATTTTTTGTTGCCATTCTTTCCTATCATCAAGATCAGCTGCCCTATTATCTACTTGCCACTTTGGGGATTAACCGGTTGGGAATCCCTTTTGATGTGGCAGTTGAAATGTTTATTGCACTTCTCTTCTTAGAAATCCTGCGGGAAGCTGGTATCCGATTGCCTTCTGCGGTCGGCTCCACGGTAACGGTTGTAGGAGGACTTATCCTGGGGGATGCGGCCATTCGTGCTGGATTCTTAT
>NZ_JBSGTX010000160.1:0-2090 GCF_053607625.1 Streptomyces sp. NPDC055103 | reverse complement strand
GGCCGCGACCCGGCCGCCGATGAATCCGGTCGTGCCGGTGATCAGAATGCGAGGACCCATGGTTCCTGTCCGGTTCAACCCGCCAGTCGGCTGCCAAGGCCGCCTCCGGCGATCGCCAGGTCGCGTGACGGGGAGGCGAGCACGCACTGGAACACCTCGTTGCCGTCCTGCCGGCCGAAGACCCGGACGGTGGTCACCGAGGGATCGGGGGTGGGCACGACCTCGGTCTCGATCCAGCACGGGCTGTCGAGCTCCGCGTAACGCGAGAAGGTGGCGTCCGCCGCGGCGGGCAGGAACGCCCTGCTCCCCGTCGTCAGCGTCGCCGCCTGGCGGGCGGCTTCGATGAGGACCATCCCGGGCACGTGGTCGTTCGGGCGGCGGAAGAGAGTGGTGTGGCCGGTGTTGATCCGCAGCTGCCACTGACCGGGCCTGGTGCCCGGGGCCAGGACGACGTCCTTGGAGTGCTCACGACCGACCAGGTGCGGGGCCACTCCCGGAATCAGCGGGACCGGCTTGCCCAGCGCCGCCATGCGCTCCCCGCGGATCCGGCGGTACGCCAGGGCAGACGTGCAGCGGGCCAGGGCGTTGCCGGTGCCGAGGTAGCGGCCGCCACGTGTCAGCACCAGGGTGGTGCGCAGGTTCCGGAGGCTGGCGCCACGACTGGTCAGGTCGGAGCACACGACGTCGACGGTGACGTCCGAGGAGAGGCCGTCGACGGCGAGCGCCTCGGGGTCAGCGGTGTAGCTGAGGCCCCACATGACGAACTGCTCGTCCACGGGTACCCCCAGCTCGGCATGAGCGACGAGCATGGTGGCCTGGCGTATCGTCTCGGCCACCAGCACGGGGTCGTGCCGGTCCCCCGCCACGGGAGAGAAGAAGGGATGCGCGGCAGGCCAGCGGGCGGCTACAGAGAATCGGTTCTCCGTCAACTGCGTCCAGCCCGTGGGGATGATGTCCGCGGGGTCGGCTCGGTGAACGAACTCCCCGGGGACCCCCGCCGTAGCCCCTCGACAGTTCTGATCCATTGGATCCCCCTTGCATCCCACGCCCCTGGGCGGTGTGTCCGCCCGACGTAGAATACGTACAGCGCGGTTTTCTTTTCAATGCTTCACGTCACACGGTGAGCACAGACAGCGAGACAGCAGGAGGCGCCTTGGCGCAGCAAGCGCGTGCAATCAAGACCCGTCGGGCGATCCTGGAGTCGGCTGCCACGGTCTTCGCGGAGCGCGGCTACGAGCGCACGACCATCGGCGAGATCCTGGCGCGCGCCGGGGTGACCAAGGGGGCCCTGTATTTCCACTTTGCTTCCAAGGAAGATCTCGCTCTCGGCGTTCTCGACGCCCAGATGCTCGACGAGCCCCTGAGCCCGCAGCCCATCAAGCTCCAGGAGCTCGCGGACCAGGCCTTCCTCCTCGCTCACCGGCTGCAGCGCGACCCGCTCGTGCGGGCGAGCGTCGCACTGGCCCTGGACAGTGGTGCCACGGGCGTGGACAGGGCCGCGCCGTTCCGGGCGTGGATCGACCAGGTGTCGGAGATCCTGACCGTCGCGAAGGCCAGGGGTGAGATCCTCGTCCATGTGGACGTGTCGGACACGGCCGAACTCTTCTCGGGCGCGTACGCCGGAATCCAGACGATGTCCCAGATCCTGCGCGATCGCAACGACCTGACCCATCGGGTCTCGGTACTGCTCCGCTACCTCCTGCCGAGCATCTGTACGCCCGCCCTGCTGACGAGCCTCGACATGAGCGAGGGCCGCGCCCGGCAGCTGGCGGCGGAGTACGACCTGAACCAGAGCCGCCACGAGGAGTCATAACCGCGCGCACACCCTCTGTAAACAAAACCGACCGACTGGTCGGGTAAGCGCCCCGACGCGGAACAGCGTCGGGGCGCTCTGGCGTCATGGCACTGAGTGTGTTTTGCTGAGGGTACTCAGTGCCACAAGCAGTTCAGCGGTGCCACAAGCGTCTAGGGGAGCTCCACATCATGGGCAAGGACTTCGACCTGTATCGGCCCTCCGAGGAGCACGACATGCTCCGGGAGTCGGTGCGTGCGCTGGCGGAGGCGAAGATCGCGCCGTTCGCGGCCGCGGT
>NZ_JBSGTX010000159.1:0-2102 GCF_053607625.1 Streptomyces sp. NPDC055103 | reverse complement strand
CATCGACTTTTTCAAAATACCTGAAAGAGGGCCGATACTCGCCTTCCTGCCGATTTTATCGATTGGGATTCTGTTCGGGTTAGCCATGGATTATCAAGTATTCCTTGTCAGCAGAATGCGTGAAGAATATGTAAAAACAAAGAATCCAGTACAAGCCATTCAGGCTGGATTAAAACACAGTGGTCCTGTTGTTACAGCAGCCGGCTTGATCATGATCTTCGTTTTTGCAGGATTTATCTTTGCAGGCGAAGCTTCTATTAAAGCCAACGGATTAGCACTTTCCTTTGGTGTGCTCTTTGATGCCTTTATTGTAAGAATGACACTGATTCCAAGTGTCATGAAGCTGTTGGGGAATGCAGCCTGGTATTTGCCGAATTGGCTGGACAAGATGATTCCGAACGTGGATATAGAAGGGCATCAACTGACAAAGGAAATACAGCCAGAAATAGATCATGAACAAAAGAAACAAATCAGTGTGTAATAGAAAAAGCAGATCTTTAATGATCTGCTTTCAGACTGTAGACAAACTGGAAGAAATCCAGTTTGCCTACAGTCTTTTTTATTTTACAATGGAAGTACTACATAACTTGAGGTGATTGACATGCTTTCGAAACATAATCCCATTCAACGAGATCAATTAGAAATGATTACGTTAAATCAATTGGTACCGGCCAGCCACTTGGTTCGTAAAATAGAGGCAGCACTTGATTTTTCGTTCATCTATGACTTGGTGAAGGACATGTATTCAGAAATCGGTCGTCCCAGTATTGATCCTGTCATCTTAATTAAATTGACCTTCCTTCAATACACGTTTGGAATCCGGTCCATGCGCCAAACGATTGAACAAGTGGAAACCAATATGGCCTATCGCTGGTTCCTTGGGTATGGTTTCCACGATAAAGTGCCTCATTTCTCTACGTTCGGAAAAAACTATGAACGCCGTTTTAAAGATACCGATCTGTTTGAACAGATTTTCTATCGCATCTTAAAGGAAGCTGCCGAGAAAAAGCTAATCAGTGCCGAGCACGTTTTCGTGGATTCGACCCATGTTAAAGCGAGTGCGAACAAACGCAAATTTGAAAAGAAAGTCGTTCGCAAAGAGACACGCGCGTATCAGGAACGCCTTCAAGAAGAGATTAACCAGGACCGGGAAGATCACGGAAAAAAAACATTTCCTCCGGACAAGTTTGAGAAGGAAGAGAAGAAAGAAATCAAAGAAAGCACCACCGATCCAGAGAGTGGTTACTATGTGAAGGATGAACGGACGAAGCAGTTCGCCTATTCTTTTCACGCAGCCGCGGATCGTAACGGTTTTGTGCTTGGCACCATGGTCACACCTGGCAACACACATGATAGTCAGATTTTAGAGCCATTGGTCGGAAAGGTCATAGAGAGAGTCGGAAAGCCTGAAGCGGTCGCCGCAGATGCCGCGTACAAAACTCCTGCGATTACCCGTTACTTATTGGAACAGGGGATGACCCCTGCCTTGCCATACACACGACCACGTACGAAAAAAGGTTTTTTCCGAAAACATGACTATGTGTATGACGAATACTTTGACTGTTATCTTTGCCCGGCAGGTGAGATCTTGGCCTACTCGACAACGAATAAAGAAGGATATCGGGAGTACAAATCGCCAAAACAGATTTGTGCGACATGCCCATTTTTAGCCAGATGTACGGAGAGTAAAGACCACCAGAAAGTGGTGACGCGTCATATTTGGCAGGAATACGTAGAAGAGGCAGACCATCTTCGCTATCACGCAGAGGTGAAAGAGATTTATGCCAAACGTAAAGAAACCATTGAGCGTGTATTCGCAGATGGAAAAGAAAAGCATGGCATGCGTTGGACAACGTTAAGGGGACTTAAAAAATTGTCGATGCAGGCGATGCTTACTTTCGCTGCCATGAACCTGAAGAAGATGGCCAACTGGACGTGGCAAGGTCCAAAAATGGCCTAAATGATGAACTCGAAGAGGTCTGTCTTTTTATTAAATAGCTTCAAATCCCATAAAAAGCTAAAAAGGGGTTCGGAATGAGACCATTCCGAACCCCTTTTGTCGACAAACTGAAAGCCATACTGAGTATGGCTTTTAATAATAC
>NZ_JBSGTX010000158.1:0-2339 GCF_053607625.1 Streptomyces sp. NPDC055103 | reverse complement strand
GCCCGGCACCCCTCAGGGGTGCCGGGCTTCCGTCTGCCCGACTGTCGGTGGTGTCTGGTAGGTATGGGGCTGTGAGCAGCGAGAAGGAGAATTCCGACGGGCCCGAGCAGCTCGCGCTCATTCGGGAGACCGTACGGAAGGCGAACGTGCCGCGGGCCAAACCGCGGACCTGGCGCGGGGCCGCCCTGGCCAAGGAGCTGCCCGTCGCCCGGGTCGTCGTCAACAAGGGGGCGCTCCACCTCGACCAGTTCTTCGACTACGCGGTCCCCGAGGAACTCGACGACGAAGCCCGGCCCGGGGTGCGCGTGCGGGTGCGGTTCGGAGCCGGCGCGCACCAGGTGAGGGGCGGGCGCCGCGAGGGCGGGCGGCTGATCGACGGCTTCCTCGTCGAGCGGCGGGCCACCTCCGACTACTCCGGCCCGCTCGCCGCCCTCGCCGGCGTCGTCTCGCCCGAGCCGGTGCTCGGACCCGAGCTGCTCGGCCTCGCCCGGGCCGTCGCCGACCGGTACGCGGGCAGCCTCGCCGACGTGCTCCAGCTCGCCGTGCCGCCGCGCAGTGCCCGGGCCGAGGGCCGGACCTCCCCGGAGCCCCTGCCGCCGCCCAAGCCCCCGGAGCCGGGCAGCTGGACGCGGTACGAGCAGGGGGCGGCCTTCCTGGACTCGCTCGCGCGCGGCGGCGCGCCCCGGGCCGTGTGGAACGCGCTCCCGGGACCGTACTGGGCCGAGGAGATCGCCCGGGCCGTCGCCGCGACCCTGGCCTCCGGGCGGGGCGCCCTCGTCGTCGTACCGGACGGACGGGCGGCCGGCCGGGTCGACGCGGCCCTGACGGAGGTCCTGGGACCGGGGCGGCACGCGCTGCTCACCGCCGAGGCCGGCCCCGAGAAGCGGTACGGGCAGTGGCTCGCCGTCCGGCGCGGCTCCGTGCGGGCCGTGGTCGGCACCCGGGCGGCGATGTTCGCGCCCGTGCGGGACCTCGGGCTGGTCGTCATCTGGGACGACGGCGACGGCAGCCACAGCGAGCCGCACGCCCCGCAGCCCCACGCGCGCGAGGTGCTGCTGCTGCGTGCCGCCCACGACCGGTGCGCCTTCCTCCTCGGCAGCACGAGCTGCACCGTCGAGGCCGCGCAGCTGGTGGAGTCCGGCTGGGCCAAGGCCCTCGGAGCCGGACGCGAGCAGGTCCGCAGGGCCGCCCCCCTGATCCGGACCGTGGGCGACGGCGAGCTGGCCCGCGACGAGGCCGCGCGCGCCGCCAGGCTGCCCTCGCTGGCCTGGCAGGCCGTACGGGACGGGCTGAAGACCGGACCAGTGCTCGTGCAGGTCCCCCGGCGCGGATACGTACCCCGGCTCGCCTGCGAGCGCTGCCGGACGCCCGCCCGCTGCCGCCACTGCGCCGGGCCCCTGGAAGCCCCCGAGCAGCGGGAACTGCGCTGCGGCTGGTGCGGGCTCGGCGCCCCCGACTGGCACTGCGTGGAGTGCGGCTCGAACCGGCTGCGGGCCCAGGTCGTCGGCGCGAAGCGCACGGCCGAGGAGCTCGGCCGGGCGTTCCCCGCCGTGCCCGTACGGACCTCGGGGCGCGACCACGTCCTGGACACCGTGCCCGGGCGCCCCGCGCTCGTCGTCTCCACCCCGGGCGCCGAACCCGTCGCCGAGGGCGGCTACGCGGCCGCGCTGCTCCTCGACGGCTGGGCCATGCTCGGCCGGCCCGACCTGCGCGCGGGCGAGGAGGCGCTGCGCCGCTGGATCGACGCGGCCTCGCTCGTGCGCGGCCAGGCCGAGGGCGGCACGGTGGTCGTGGTCGCCGAACCGACGCTCCGGCCGGTCCAGGCGCTGGTCCGCTGGGATCCGGTGGGGCACGCCCAGCGGGAGCTGGCCGAGCGGGCCGAGCTGGGCTTTCCGCCGGTCTCCCGGATGGCGGCGGTGTCCGGTCCGCCGGAGGCCGTCGAGGGGTTCCTGGCGGCGGCCGGACTGCCCGGTGACGCCGAGGTCCTCGGTCCGGTGCCGCTCGCGGTGGTCCGGCCCGGCGGGCCGCGCCGCCCCGGGGACCCGCCGCCGGGCGAGCTGTGGGAGCGGGCCCTTGTCCGGGTGCCGCCGGGCAGTGGGGCGGCCCTGGCGGCGGCGCTCAAGCGGGCCAGGGCGGCCGGGCTCGCGCGCGGCGGCGGCGATCAGGTGCGGATCCGGGTGGACCCGCCGGACATCGGCTGAGCGCGGTCCGCGGGTGGCCGGCCCGCCCATGGGCCCGCGCCCGTCGGCCTTCCCCGGCCCGCCCATGGGCCCGCGGCCGTGGGTCGGCCCGCCCTGGGGCCCGTCCGCCCTTGGGCCCGCCGACACATGCGCGACGGC
>NZ_JBSGTX010000157.1:0-2488 GCF_053607625.1 Streptomyces sp. NPDC055103 | reverse complement strand
ATCCTAGGCAAAGCCTAGTGTTTTATATGATATCGTTAATTTCTTTCAGGTGGGCTGACATGGGACACCGGATTTACATAGGTGGGCTGACGTGGGTCTTAAATGATAATTAAAAAAACAGGGATTTAGTGATATCACTAAATGTTAATCAATGTCCCCTTTAGGTCCCCCTACTTTCGACCAATGTCCCCTTTGCGGAAGGACAAACTCACCAATGGGTGATGTCTGTCGAGTAACATTAATTCATACTAGGTTCTATTTAACCAACACTAATACTTGATTAGGCCCTGTACGCTCAAGTACACGATATCCTTGATTTGCTTTTGTCGCAATTCCCTCATCATTCGACTTACAATAGCTATTAACTTCACAGGTACCATCATCTCGAACCAATAGTTTTCCTAACAGTCCCACAGCCACCCATTCCGGTCTTTGTGAACGAGGGATATATTCCTTTGTAGAATCCCATTTAGGGTTTAGTTTCGGTTCTGTTACTGTATATCCTGGCTGAATAATTCGTCCTTCGTCGTCTATTTCTTCTGGAACGTCCACCTCATGATATTGGACCCTTCCCCATTCATCCGTTACTTTCCATCTTAGTTCACAACTGTCTGTAAGAACAGCAGGAGTAGCACTTGTAATCCCTAATATATCATCATCGTTAGAACTAGCTTTCCGAATTCTTTTACCCTCTAAAGTTACAAAATAACCAACATCAATCGTCTCAAACATTTCAGCAAAATCAGCTGCAGCAGGCATAAATATAGTACCATCTAAAAAGAGATTTCCTGTAGCCCCTTGAATTACAGCAGAGTTTGATGTAGGACCAACTGCAAGTCCATTTGCCAGATGCCAGGAAAAAGGGAATCTGGTAGCTCCATTTCTGCCCATTATATGAGCCCCTGTATTAATTACAGTTGTATTATCACCCTCGGCATGCCCCATATCACTAATGATGCTTGTATTCCTCCCTTCGGCATGAGAAGCAAATCCACCAGCATTAGTCATAAACCCCTCTGCATGGGACTCAAAGCCACTGGCGGTAGTACGAAACCCTTCAGCATGGGAATCAAGGCCACTGGCGGTTGTTTGAAGACCTTCAGCATGGGAAGCAAAGCCACTGGCGGTTGTTTGAAGACCTTCAGCATGGGAAGCAAAGCCACAGGCTGTAGTTCTACTTCCTTCTGAATGTGCAGCTGTCGCGGCTGCTGCTGTCTGGGTATTAATTCCTTCAGCATGCGAATAATCGCCATTCGCTTTAGAATTAAAACCCTCCGAATGGGAGGCAAACCCATTCGCGAACGTATTGGTCCCTTCTGCAACAGAACATCCATTTCCAGGATCAGTTCTTATACATGTAGTTCCTGGAGGTCCTTGTGGTCCAGGCATATTACATGGATTGCAACGGCTGCATGAGCAATTTCTTTTACATAAACTCAAAAAATCAACTCCATTTTGGCGTATTTACTATTGATATATTCAAAAAAAACGGAATTAGCTTGTGCGCATTTTCAATGTGTGACTTCCTAAAAAGCCAATGTTTCAATATGTTTATTTTTGATTTATAAAGAGTGAAGAATTATTTACACGGTCCAGAATCCCAAAAGAAGGAAGGCTGCTGAATTTTAGAAAGAAAATCCCATAAAAGATCTGGTATTCTTCTATTTTCCAGAAGGTTAGATATGCAGTCTATCCCCGGGGGGGGGATTCATTTTCCTTTTTTAAAGGAATCGAGATCACATTAAAGAAACTAAGATCTAGAACATTTGAAAGACATTGGCTAGAACTGAACAGGGATTTATGGTGTAAGGTTATTGGTAATTCCGTTCGAAATATCGGAGGGAATTCACATCAGAATGTAGAATAGGTGAATTAAGAGTGATATCAATGTGAAGGGAATGTGAATCATGAAAATCAAGGAAATATTGGACGACCTATTGATAACCGGAAATACCATAGCCAAGATCGCAAAAGAGAAAGTTCATATTGGTGAGAAGAAGTTAAAAGAAGCTTTACACAATGCTGGATACGAGTATCGAAACTCTGGTCAAAAGGGATGGCACTATGTAGGTGAAGGGGAAGAACCTCTTTATACATCAGTGTTTGAGTTCATTAAATCGAAGAATAGTCACCCTAAGGTGAAACAGACTACACCTATACATGCATTCAATGTGAATCAAAGTTCACACGACATAAAAAAGGATTCACATCCTATCCCCCTCGATGTGAATAGCGTACGAACTCAAGATAAAAGTTCGATTCACACAGAATTCACACCAGAAGAAAGAGCGATTCTTAGAGATTTAATAAGAGGATATGTTCTTAACGACCAGCAAGATAGTCATGGCAATGACTTGTATCAAAGGGTGGTAACTTTAGAAAAAGGCACAAAGGTACGGAAGACGATTGTCATAAATGAGGAAGTTGGGGCTTTGCTGGATAGCTTCGCAGACCAACAGAAATTCAATAAATCCGATCTTATTGAAAT
>NZ_JBSGTX010000156.1:0-2570 GCF_053607625.1 Streptomyces sp. NPDC055103 | reverse complement strand
GATCATCGCAATGTCATTAAGGCTGTCGCCCATCGCCATCACATTCTCCATTGTAAAGCCGAGTTTTTCCGTAACCTTGGCAAGGGCTGCAGCTTTGTTGATGCCAAGCGCGTTGACTTCAATGTTTGTCGGACTTGAATTTGTGATTTCGAGCTCTTTGTTTTTTCTCAGCTCCTCAAGCACTTCGTTTCGGATATCGTCATCCTCGATGTCAAAGCCGAATTTGAGCCATTCATGATCCGTAATGTTTTCCGGAAACTCGCCTCTCCATACTTTATTCACCGTAGAAGCCCAGAAATTAGTGTTGTGCTTATTCCGCAAATCCCACATCATTTGAATATGGTCCGTATGAAGCAGCTTCCGTTCCACCAAATTAAAATTCGAATCCCAAATTTAACTGCCGTTTGCCGTGATTAGAAAGGATGACAGCTTTAGCGATTCCGCCAGCTCCCGGCACGTCATCAGCGTCCGGCCCGTGCTGATCACCACATACACACCTTTATCCTCCGCTTCACGAATGGCTTTGCGGTTTTCATCCGAGATCAGCTGCTCGTCGTTCAGCAGTGTACCATCCATATCAATTGCGATCAGCTTGATATCTACATCTTCTCTTTGAACAGACATATATGTACCTCTCTTTATCTTTTTGTTGTGCTTCTCTCTATTCTAATACATTATACCCAGCGGGACAAAAAAGCGATTTCCTATGTTTGAGGAGAATGGATAAGAGGAAAACAAACGGTGAGGTGATCAAACATGACAGAAAAAAAACAGCAAAACAAACCAAATGAAAACCCCGAGCACAACGACTTAACCGATCCGATTCCTAATGAAGAGCTGAAGGAAAATATGAATGATGAAAAACACAAACGCCAGCAAAGAGATAACTCTCAAAGCGAACGGGATTACGACACAAAATAGAACCCCTCACAAAATGTGGGACTGACCCCATAAGATGAGACAAATAAAAACACCTTCAAGTTTGAATACGGATGATTGTTATCCGAAATTAGACTTGGAGGTGTTTTTTCTATGGGGACAAGAGTGAGTTATCCGGTTGAAGTGAAACAGAAGGCTGTAGAAATGAGATTGGCAGGCGTACCTATGAAAGAGATCATGCAGGAGTTGAATATCAAAAATAATACGCAGATTAAGACATGGGTCAGATGGTATAAGGCTGGTGATACACATCGATTTGAACAGCCTGTTGGTAAGCAATACACTTATGGAAAAGGTCCGGAGTATTCTTCCGAATTAGAGAAACTGCAGGCAGAGAATCGATATCTGAGACAACAGAATGAAGTGTTAAAAAAGTACAACGAATTGGAAAGGAAGTTGATAGCCAAACGTCAGTCGAACTTGTAGAAGAATTGCACAGCACAATGACCGTGCAGGATATCTGTATTCATTTAGGTATCTCTCGCTCGTCTTATTATCGTTGGAAGAAGAATCTGAAGAAAGATCATCCCAAGCGCCATTTAGAAAAACAAATCGGCACGTTGTGCCGAGAGCACCAGTATCGATATGGATATCGAAAAATCACAGCTATATTAAAAAAGAGAATGTGTATTAACCATAAAACGGTTCAGCGTATTATGCAGAAAAATCAGTGGCAGTGCCGGGTTAAGGTGAAAAAGCGCAAGAAGAATGGGCAGCCATATGCCGTGGTCGACAATATATTAGATCGGAACTTTCAGTCTGATCATCCTCTTGAAAAACTAGTAACAGACATCACGTATTTGCCTTATGGACAGAAACAATTGTACCTTTCCAGTATATTGGATGTATATAATGGAGAAGTGATTGCTTTTACGATTGGAGATAAGCAGGACACAGACTTTGTCTTACACACACTTGATCAACTGCCAACACTGCCTGAGAACTGCGTGTTACATAGTGACCAAGGATCTGTGTATACATCTTACGAGTATCAGAAAGCTGTTAAAACAAAAGGCATTACCATGAGCATGTCCCGCAAAGGGACACCCGCTGATAATGCCTCCATCGAATCGTTTCATTCCTCACTAAAGTCTGAAACGTTCTATCTTAACAGCATTGATCGAACCACGACCGCCATCGTAGAACGCACTGTCATAGAATACATTCATTATTATAACAATATTCGTATTCAAACGAAACTAAACAACCAATCACCGATAAATTATCGGCAATTGGCTGTTTAAAAGGTGTTTTGATCCCTGTCTCAAAAACGGGGGTCAGTCCCATCAGGTGAGGCTTTTTATATGATCGTCGTCTTTTAGGTATCTCATTTATAATAGAGGTGTTTGAATAATGGCTAAAGTTTTAGATGATTCGAATTTAACCATACAAGAAAAAATGATTAAAGTACTAACAGAATATCATAAAGCTAAAAGAGAGATGTTTAAAGACCATCCTTTAGGGACACTTGTTCGCCATAAGATAAAGGAGTCTCTTTTTAAAGACGCCGAATTGGATCGAAAAATTTATCATATAGTAGGTTCGGTAGGACAAGGTAGATGGGCTGAGGTTCCATGGATCTCTGTCTTTATTAAGAACTTAACGATTTCAGCCACAAGAGGGTACTATAT
>NZ_JBSGTX010000155.1:0-2659 GCF_053607625.1 Streptomyces sp. NPDC055103 | reverse complement strand
TCGCCGTCGGCCGTCGAGGCCGGCAGCGCGCCGTCGAAGTACTTGCCGACCATGGCCGCGACGCGGGACGCGAGGTTGCCGTAGTCGTTCGCCAGTTCGCTCGTGTAGCGGGCGGAGAAGTCCTCCCACGAGAACGAACCGTCCTGGCCGAACGCGATCGCCCGCAGGAAGTACCAGCGGTACGCGTCCACGCCGAAGTGCGAGGTCAGGTCCTGCGGCTTGATGCCCGTCAGGTTCGACTTCGACATCTTCTCGCCGCCGACCATCAGCCAGCCGTTCGCCGCCACCCGGCCCGGGACCGGCAGGCCCTGCGCCATCAGCATCGCGGGCCAGATGATCGCGTGGAAGCGGAGGATGTCCTTGCCGATGAGGTGCACGTTCGCCGGGAACGTCTCGTCGAACTTCGCCTGGTCGGCGCCGTAGCCGACGGCCGTCGCGTAGTTCAGGAGCGCGTCGATCCACACGTAGATCACGTGCTTGTCGTCCCACGGGACCGGGATGCCCCAGTCGAACGTCGACCGCGAGATCGAGAGGTCCTCAAGGCCCTGCTTGACGAAGTTCAGCACCTCGTTGCGAGCCGACTCCGGCTGCACGAAGCCCGGGTTCGCCTCGTAGAACTCCAGCAGCTTCGGGCCGTACTCGCTCAGCTTGAAGAAGTAGTTCTCCTCCTTGAGGATCTCCACCGGCTTCTTGTGGACGGCGCACAGCTTCGTGCCGTCCTCCGCCTCGATGAGATCGCCGGGGAGTTTGTACTCCTCACAGCCCACGCAGTACGGGCCTTCGTACCCGCCCTTGTAGATCTCGCCCTTGTCGTACAGGTCCTGCGCGAACTCCTGCACGCGGTCGGTGTGACGCTTCTGCGTGGTGCGGATGAAGTCGTCGTTCGCGATGTTCAGGTGCTCCCAGAGGGGCTTCCACGCCTCCTCGACGAGCTTGTCGCACCAGGCCTGGGGCGTGACGTTGTTCGCCTCGGCCGTGCGCATGATCTTCTGACCGTGCTCGTCCGTGCCGGTGAGGTACCACACCTTCTCGCCGCGCTGACGGTGCCAGCGCGTGAGCACGTCGCCTGCGACGGTCGTATAGGCGTGGCCCAGGTGAGGAGCGTCGTTGACGTAGTAAATGGGGGTCGTGACGTAGAACGCCTTCGCCCCCTGCTTCTCGGATCCAGTGGCCGCCATGGTCGAAATCCTAACCGTCGTACGAAGATCCACTCACATCGATAAACCCCGGCCGCCCGAGAGGAGACGGGGCGGGGTGGGGAAGATGGGGGCATGCGTGTACTCGTGGCCGAGGACGAGCGGGACCTCGCCCGGCTCGTCGCCGTCGGCCTGCGCCGGGCCGGATTCGCCGTCGACACCGTCCACGACGGGGACGACGCCTTGGAGCGGTTGGGGTTGGGGTTGGGGATGGTCGCGTACGGGGGGTCGGTCGCGACGGGGTCGTACGCCTCCGAGTCGCTCGTGGCGGGGTCGTACGCCTCCGGCCCGCTCGGGCCCGGGGCGCTTGCTCCTGTCGCGCCCGGACCGCCCGCCCCCGGGCCGCTCGCGCCCAGCCCGTACGACGTTCTCGTTCTCGATCGCGATCTGCCCCGCGTCCACGGTGACGACGTCGCCCGGCGGCTCGTCGCCGTCGGGTCCCCCACCCGGATCCTCATGCTGACCGCCGCCACCGCCGTCGAGGACCGCGTCGAAGGCCTCGACCTCGGCGCCGACGACTACCTCGGCAAGCCCTTCGAGTTCCCCGAGCTCGTCTCCCGCGTACGGGCCCTGCGCCGGCGCTCCGCCCGCCCGCCGCTCCCGCCCCTCCTCGAACGGGACGGGCTGCGCGTCGACACCGTCCGGCGGACCGCCACCCGCGACGGACGGGACCTCGACCTCTCCCCGAAGGAGTTCTCCGTCCTCCAGATCCTCCTGGAGGCCGACGGCGCCACCGTCTCCGCCGAGGAGCTCCTCGAACGCGCCTGGGACGCCCACGCCGACCCCTTCACCGGAGCCGTACGCGTCTGCATGAGCAAGCTCCGCGCGAAGCTCGGCGAGCCCGGCCTCATCCGGACCCTGCAGGGCGTGGGGTACGTGCTGTGAGCTCTGCCGGCGGGCCTCTGCTGGGGGTCGGCTCCACCATCCGGACCCGGATCGCGCTCGTCTACGGAGGCGTCTTCCTCGTCCTCGGCGCGGTCCTGCTCCTCGTCGTGAACCTGCTGGTCCGGGCCGGTACGGACATCAGCGAGGCCGCCGGCGACCAGATGCTCATGTGGTCCTCCCTCGCCCTGCTCGTCATGGCCTGCGGCGCCGTCGTCGTCGGCTGGTGGACCGCCGGGCGGGTCCTGCGGCCCGTGCACGAGATGACCGCCCGGACGCGGCGGCTCTCCGAGCGGAACCTGCACGAGCGGATCGCGGTGAGCGGGCCCGACGACGAGCTCAAGGAGCTCGGCGACACGATCGACGCGCTGCTCGGACGCCTGGAGACGGCCTTCGACAGTCAGCGCCGCTTCATCGCCAACGCCTCCCACGAGCTGCGGACCCCCCCTGGCCACCCAGCGCGCCGCGATCCAGGTGGGGCTAGACGCAACGCCGTTCAGTTAGGGCGGGGGTCGGGGCGTCAAGGGCTGCTCGTGAGCATGGTGATGCTGATGGTGGCTTTGTAGGTGGTCCGGTCGATG
>NZ_JBSGTX010000154.1:0-2746 GCF_053607625.1 Streptomyces sp. NPDC055103 | reverse complement strand
CGGCCGTGACGACGATGGCGAATACGGCTGGGGCACCCTGCTCGGCGAGTACCGCCGCAGCCGTGATGGGTGGCTCGCCCATGAGGTCTCACTGGCCGGCCTTCTCCCGATCGCCCGCAACGGCGGAAGCGACACCCTGTTCCTGGACCTGAACCCGGCCGCCCACGGCCAGCTCCATGCCTTCGTGCATGGCATCCCTCACCCTGGATACCTGTCGAAAGGCGTCTTCACCAAGGTCGCTGACGACTTCGATGCCTACCTCGACAGCCTCGTCGTCGATCTGGACCTCGCTGAGGACACCTGGGCCGATGTCGTCGACAGTGACTCCACCGACCCTTGGCGGCGGACCGTCGAGGAGTGGCTGGACAAGGAACTGCCGGGATGGCGGGCTGAGCCGTGGGCGGCGGCCTGAGTTCCCGGGCGGGGTGATTGATCAAGCGACGTTGGTGTCGCGCTCGATGGCGGCGAGCCGGTTCTTCAGCCGGTAGCTCGGACCATTGATGGAAACGACGTCGCAGTGGTGCAGGAGCCGGTCGAGGATGGCGGTGGCGAGGACTTCGTCACCGAACACCTGCCCCCATTCACTGAAGGTCTTGTTCGAGGTCAGGATGATCGAGCCCTTTTCGTAGCGCTTGGAGATCACCTGGAACACCAGGTTCGCCTCAGCACGTTCGAGGGGCTGGTAGCCGACTTCGTCGACCACGAGGACGCCGGGGCGGAGGTAGGTGCGGAGCTTGCTGTTGAGTCGTCCGGCTGCCTCGGCGACCTTGAGCTGGCGGACCATGTCGTCGAGGGTCGTGAAGTAGACCGAGAAGCCGGCCCGGCAGGCGGCGACCGAGAGCGCGACTGCGATGTGGGTCTTGCCGACCCCGGGCGGTCCCAGCAGGGCCGCGTTGGCCTTGGCCTCGACGAAGGCAAGGGTGGCCAAGTCTTTGATCTTGCGGGGGTCGAGTTCGGACTGGAAGGCGAAGTCGTACTCGTCGAGCGTTTTGTGGTGCGGCAGCTTGGACAGCCGCAGGCCCTGGCGGAAGCGCCGGTCGTCTCGAATGGCGAGCTCCTCGGCCAGCACGAGGTCGAGGAAGTCGAGGTAGCCCATCTTGGCCTCGTCCGCCCGGCCAGCGTACTGGTTCAGGCTCTCGGCCAGGTGGGGCAGGCCGAGCTTGGCGGCCGTGCTTCGGATTCGGGTGCTGACCAGCTCGCTCAACTGGGCTCCTCCGGTGTGGGGTGGGTGGTGAAGGGACGGGTCCCGGTCAGTTCGTCATAGACCGACAGGGGTCTGCGGCCGACCTCGACGCGGACGGCCGCGGCCCGGTTCAGGAGAGCCATCAGCGAGCCGGCCGTCTCCTCGCCGAGTGGGTTCTGATGACGGGGCTGCGGAGGGACGTCACCTGTGGTGGTCCGTCTGTTTCGGCCGTCTGGAAGACCGTCCCAGTGCTTCTCGTCGACGACGCAGGCTCCGCGGCCGACGGCCCTTGGGTGGATCGCCAGCAGAGTGTCGCCGTTGGCGCCGGGGACGGTGGAGTGCAGGGTGATCTGGGACTTCGTGGCCCTGACTTCCACCAGCTGGCGCGGGCGGACTTTGCGGGCCGGCACCGAGTAGAGGTTCGCGTCGAAGGCGACCAGGCAGTCCTTGCCGACGTAGCGAAGGTGCCGCTGAGTGACCACGTAAGGTGTCGTCGGCAGGGGGCGCAGGGCCACGTGGTCGCGGATCGCGCGGTGCCCGATGATCTCGCCGTGGGTGCCATGCGCCTTCGCCCGTCGCAGGGGCACCCAGGCGTTGAAAGCGGAGTCCAGCTCTGCGATGGAGGAGAAGGACCGTCCGGCCAGGACGTGGTCGCGGACGATCAGGACCTGCCGCTCGACGCGGCCTTTCCCGGTGGGGCGGTAGGCCGCCAGCACATCGATGTCGAAGTCGTAGTGCCCGGCGAATCCGACCGCTTCCGGGTGCAGCGGAACGGCCTCGCCCGGTGCCACGTGGCGTCGGACGACCGTCTTGGTGCGGTCGTAGACGATCGACATCGGCACCCCGCCGAAGTGGGCGAACGCCTGGCGGTGGCAGTCGAAGAAGGTGGCCAGGTCCTGGCTGGTCGTGAAGCAGCAGAATGGATCTCGCGAGTAGGACAAGGTCATGTGGAACGAGTAGACCTTCGGGATGCCGACGTGGGCGAGGATCTGTCCTTCGTCTCCCCAGTCGACCTGGGCCTGTGCTCCGGGCACGACCTCGAATCTGCGGTGCAGGCCGGCCAGCTCGCCTGGGCTGATGCCAAGTTCCTCCGCGATCCGCGGCCGGGCCTCCTGCATGTAGAGCTTGACCCGCTGGTAGGTGCCGGGGAAGCCGTACTCGGCCACCAGCCTCTCGTGAACCACGGCCCCTTTGATCAGAATCTCCGACCGCAGCATCGCGTCGATCAGGGGCGCGAACTCATCCACCTTCCGCCGGCGGCCATGTCCCGGCGCTGCCCGCCGGGGCGGGGCAACCGGACCCTCAGAGGACAGGTACTTGCGGACCGTGCGACGGTTGAGTCCGGTCTCCTTCGCGATCTCCGACAGGCTCATCGCCCCGGACTCGAACAGCCCGCGGAAGCGTCGAAGCTCCATCCATCGTTGCGGGTCCAAGACCACGGTCAGCCGCCCTCCGCCACCCTTCAAAGGCCGGCAGCAGACTGCCCACGATCAATCTCCGGTACGTCAGGAGGTGGGCACGTTCATCCGTACGTGCTTGGGCACGTTCACGTGTACGCCGACA
>NZ_JBSGTX010000153.1:0-2846 GCF_053607625.1 Streptomyces sp. NPDC055103 | reverse complement strand
CGGGGCAGGATCTCGACGCGTTTCTGACCTTGATGGCGCCCGGCGGGCGGACCGTACAAGTGCGTTGTCCGGTCGCGGCGCAGGACGAACCTGGGTCCGCACGGACCCCACCGGAACCCACGCCACCGAAGGCAATGTGCGCGCCCATGCCTTCACCGGCACGTCCCCGGCGTTCCTCGTCGCGATCACGCGACTCCTGCGGCTCACCCCCGCTTCCCCCGAGACCCGCGTCAGGCTCGTCGCCTTCACGGATCCGGTGCTCGCCCCCCTCACGGTCGACCAGTCCTGGGCCCTGCTGAAGAGTGAAGCGCACGCCACTGACAACGGCCCCCTGAGCGTCGACGAGTACCAGGTCAGCACCCTGGACACGGGGGAGCGGCACACCGTCCACATCGCCGGCGACGTGGTCCTCGCCGCCCCAGGCATCGAACTCGAAGCCCTCGAAACACCGCCCTCGGTCTTCCCCTGACCGTCAGCCGGGCGGAGCGAACCCGCCGGCCCGAGGCCCACCGTCCTCACCGGAGGCGGGAACAACGGGCGGCACGACGACCGGCACGACAGCGGAAGCGGCAGCCGCGGGCAGTCCCTCCGCGGACGGAGCGAACGCCCGCCGGGAATCCCGCGCCCGCCGCTCGGCGACGACCCCCGCCAGAAAGGCGTCGGCCGGCACCCCCGCCGGCGGAGGCGTCCCGGTCCGCGCCACCAACTCGTCGGCGAGCCGCTCGGCGAGCCGCCGCCCCACGAAGGGGTCCAGCTCACGCGCCCGGGTCAGGTACTGGCGTATCTCCAGCCACAGACTCTCCGGCACCGCCGACAGATCGAGCCCCGCGAACCGCCCCACCAGCCACGGCGGCGGCGGAGGCACCACGAGGGCCCGCGCCGCGGGCACGCGCTCCCGCACGACCAGGGTCCCCGCGAACACGTCACCGATCCGCCGCCCCCGCTCGGACACGAGCGAGGCGATACAGGCGACGACCCCGAAGGTCATCAGGATCTCCACGACCCCCATCGCGCCCCGCACCAGCGCGTGCCGGAACCGGATCGGCCCCCCGTCGTCCCGTACGACCCGCAGCCCGCAGACCAGCTTCCCCAGCGACCGCCCGTGCGACAGCGTCTCCACCGCGATCGGCGCCCCCACCAGCACGAGCAGGAAACCGGCGATCGAAAGAGCCGTCGCCGCGGCCTCGTCCAGGGACGCCGTCGCGACGGCCAGCCCGATCATGATCAGCAGATAGACGGCCCACACGACGACGAGGTCGATGAGCACCGCCAACGCCCGGCTCGGCAGCCGCGCCGGCTGCAACCCCAGCACGACGGCGTCCCCCGTCACCACCCCACTCACGGGCGCCACCTCTCCCCGACTCTCCGAGACTCTCCGAACGCCAGTCTGCCAAGCTGACCCGCAGCGCGCCGCAGTAGTACGAACCTGTCCGATGCGAGTGGCCTGGAGCAGCAGCCGATCATGGACCTCGACGTCTACGTCACCGCCCACCGGGCCGAGTGGGAACGCCTGGACCTCCTCCTGCGCCGGGGCGGCAAACTCACCGGCGCAGAGGCCGACGAACTCGTCTCCCTCTACCAGCGCACGGCGACGCACCTCTCCATCGTCCAGTCCACAGCCCCGGACCCCCAGCTCACGGCCCGCCTGACCCAGCTCGTCGCCCGAGCCCGCGCCACCGTCACCGGCACCCGCCGCTCCTCGTGGCGCGACGCCGCCCGCTTCCTCACCGCCGGTTTCCCCGCGGCCGTCTACCGCTCCCGCCACTGGTGGATCCCCACAGCGGTCCTCTCCACCCTGCTGGCCGTCCTCATCGGCTGGTGGATCGGCACGCACCCGGAGGTCCAGGCCTCGATCGGCGCCCCCACCGAACTCCGGGAGATGACCCGCCCAGGCGGCCAGTACGAGACGTACTACTCCAGCCACCCGGCGGCGTCCTTCGCGGCCCAGGTCTGGACGAACAACGCCCAGGCCGCCGCCATGTGCCTGGTCCTGGGCGCGTTCCTGGGCATCCCGGTACTGGGGATCCTCATCCTCAACATGCTGAACCTCGGCGTCGGCATCGGCCTCATGTCCTCCGCCGGCCGCCTCGACGTCTTCCTGGGCCTGATCCTTCCCCACGGCCTGCTCGAACTGACGGCGGTCTTCGTCGCCGCCGGCACGGGCCTCCGCCTCGGCTGGACCGTCATCGACCCGGGCCCCACCACCCGCCGCGCCGCGCTCGCGGAGCAAGGACGCGCGGCGGTCGGCATGGCGATCGGCCTGGCCCTAGTCCTCTTCGTCTCGGGCCTGATCGAAGGCTTCGTCACCCCCTCCGGCCTGCCGACCTGGGCCCGCATCGCCATCGGCATCGCCGCTGAGCTGGCCTTCCTCGCCTACGTCTACATCCTGGGCGGCCGGGCCTCCCGGGCCGGCGTCACGGGCGACCTCGAAGAACCGGACCGAAGCGCGGCACTCCCCACCGCAGCCTGATGTGCGGACGCCCCCGCTGACCTGCTAACCTCCTCCGGTGCCCACAAAAACCGTTGACACGGCGGCTGTGGGGAGGTAGATTCAAACGGTTGCGCGGAACTGGACAGTTCGGCCGCAACCAAGTAGAGTCTCACTCACTCCGGTCAGGAATTCTTTCCACGGAGTCATCCCGATTCTCATCCGAATCACGAAAGCCGCCGATTAGGTCGGCCGAAACGATTCTGATAAAGTCGGAACCGCCGAAAGGCCCCCGGAGTGAAAACAAAAGGGACCGGAAAGCGCCGAGGAAATCGGATCGGAAAGATCTGATAGAGTCGGAAACGAAGGAAGAGCCCGGAGGAAAGCCCGAGAGGGTGAGTACAAAGGAAGCGTCCGT
>NZ_JBSGTX010000152.1:0-3273 GCF_053607625.1 Streptomyces sp. NPDC055103 | reverse complement strand
CCGTCCGCCATGCCGGCCGTGACTACCACCGGCCCCTACAGGCCCTCGGCCTCACCTGACGAACCCGGACAGATCTCGATCACGCAATGACCCTGGGCGACCTGGTCGAGACAGCCTTTCGTCACGATCCGCGCCGGCCACGCCATCGGACGCTGGACCGGCTGGTGAGACCGCGTTCACGAACGACGTTCCGGCAAAGAGGTATTGAGCCACCACGCCGCCTCACGCCGACAGATCACTTCATTCCTGGAACACGATTCACATGCGCCTCAGCCGTTCCCGCCGGACGCGCTTCTGTTACATCTTCACGAGATGACCTCCGTGTGATGATCAGTCAGTACGCATGCTTCTCATCGACCTCACCTCCGCTTTAAGATTGCCCTGCGTGCCGGGCAACTCGCGGTGTGAGATGCAGGGTGCTGCTCTCTGGCTACCGGTATCGCAATTCGTCATCGGATCCGTGACTCATGGAATTGGGTGACCCATGCCTCCTCGGCTTGTCGGCCATCAAGGCTCCCTGTCTGGACAGCGGTTCCCCATCGGTGCCACACCGCTCACCTTGGGTCGCAACGGCGACAACAGCATCGTGATAGTCGGCGGAAACGTCTCACGCTTTCATGCCGAAGTACGCCGCGAGGGGCACGGGTTCGTGCTGTACGACAGCGGCAGCAGCAATGGGACGCGAGTGAACGGCGCGCGCGTGACCTCGCACGAACTGCAGCCCGGGGATCTCGTCGAGATAGGCACCGAAACGTTCCGCTTCGAAGCGGCCGACGCGATGGAGACCATCCTCGACCTCTCCGTGCTGCGCCCGCTCAGCCCCTCCTCCCAGGCGACCCTGGCGGCAGGACCGGTACTGAACGTCACCGTTTCGGGCGGTGGTCCCGTCGGCCTGGGTTTCGCTCTGCTCCTCGAACACCTCATGGGGCATCGAGTCGCCATCACCGTGTACGACAGCCGCTGGACCCAGGCCGGAGCGAAGGTCGTCTGGAAGAACGAAAGCCAGGGAAACGTACGCCGGCAGCAGGTCGTCACGGTGCAGAGCCGCCAATACCTGAACCTCCCCGAGGAGGTGCAGGAACGGCTGTTCCGCGGCGACGCGTTCTCCGAGATGTGGCCGGTCGGCCCCGACTCGGTCCGCGGCTACAGCCCCAGGAACCTCCGGATCGCCTACATCGAGGACACGCTTCTCGAACTGGCCAACGAAAAGCCGGACCGAATCCGCCTGGTCCCCGACGCGTTCGATCCGGCCGAACACCAGAAGGACGAGACCAAGGATCACGTACTCGCCATTTGCGAGGGCGGCCGCTCACGCACACGCGAGTACTTCTCCGACAAGTTCGGCAGCGCCGACAAGTCCATCTACTCGCTGCACGGTCAGCACATTCAGGACGTCGTGCTGGGCCTACGCGTCAAATCGACGCTCACTGACCCCATGACGGTTCTCCTCACCGTGGCCCAGAACCGGTTTCTCCTCAACGCCCTTCGCGGCGAGGGATTCCTGAACATGCGGCTCACGGACGCCGAAGCCGCGGAAGTGGTCGGAATCGATCCGGTCCGGCACGTATTCGAGGAGTGCATCGCCTCACGCCCTTGCGTCATGGGGCGCGACAGCCACGGTGATTTCCAGTGCTCGACACACAGCACGCTCTTCCTGCCCGCCATGGTCAGGAGTTCGCCCCTGTGGAAGCGGGTGCTGGAGGGGCTGGCGCTGTTCGGCGTTGCCGAGAAGGACCTGAGCGCCGTCACCGCCTTCCGGCTCGACATGGTGCAGCGCCCCAGGTTCACCACGCGTCTCCACTCCGCCACGTCATCCTCGCCGGGGACGTACGGATTCCTCCTCGGCGACGCCGCGAACGCGATCCACTTCTGGCCGGGGCGCGGGCTCAACAGCGGCCTGGGCTCCGCGATCTCACTGGCCCGGTCCCTCAACGGAGCCTGGACGGGCAGGCCGTTCCGGGACGCCGACTTCGCACGCCATGAAGCAGCCATGTCCATGCTCCAGTACCGGCACAAGAGCCGCGCGTGGAACACGATGATCACCACCGACGAGCACGGCGTCAGCCGCCCGATCAAGGAGAAGATCGCCCAGAGCATCGAGGAGTGCGAGGGGAAGGACCTCGACAGGAACGCGGACATCGACGCCCTCGTCGAACGGCTGCGCTCGATCCGCGACCGGCTGACAAAACGCCTCCCCGGCATGCCCGACGACCTGACTCTCCGCAACCACCTGGAGTCACTCGACTCCTCGACCCTGCACACGCTGTGGGAGAGCGGGGCGTGGGACACCCTGACCGTCGGGGGTGAGGAGGTGGACATCGACATCTTCTACCAGCAGGACTCACCGCCCCGGACCGACCCGACGAGGACCCGCGCGGTGTCGTGACCACGAAGGGCTCGGACGCCCTGTGCGCTTCGACTGGTTGTGGAGCCTTGGCCTCAGCCGAGGGTGGTTGTACCGGTCATCGACCGGCCGGGCCGTCGGCCGGGCGGTCGCGCCAGGCCGGGGCGAGGGCCGTGAGCATCAGCGCGGCGGTGAGGGTCAAGGCCAGCGAGTAGCCGGTCTGGCCTGCGAGCACACCGAACCCGACGGCGCCGACGCCCATGCCCGCGTCGTAGGCGAAGTTCCACAGGGCGCTGACGGTGCCGTAGCTGGAGGCGGGGACGCGCGCGTACATCAGTGTCAGCGTGGAGTTCTGGGTGACTCCGAAGCCGATTCCGAACAGGGCCACGCCGAAGACGACGGCGACCGGGCTGTGGGTCAGAGAGGTGAGCAGCGTCGTCCCCGCGACGGAGACGACAAGGCCGGGCAGGACGAGTGAGGCCGGTCCGTGCCGGTCGCCGTGTCGGCCCGCGACCCACCGGGCCACGGTCGAAGCCGTGGACTGGGCGAACAGGGCAACGGCGACGGTTTCGCTGGAAGCCGACGGGACGGCGACGGGGAGGAAGGTGACGACGATTCCGGCAGCGCGCGCGGTAGCGGAGAAGACGGCGGCGGGCCGCAGAAGAGCGGGCGTCCGGATCCCGGCCAGCACGCCGATCGCCCGTCCCGAGGTCGGCTCGCGGTCCGGCAGGCCCGGCACCGAGACGATGGCGGCGAGCGCGGCCACCGCGCCGGCGACGCAGACCGGTACGTACCCCACGTGCCCTACCAGCCACACACCCATGGGCAGGGCCACCTAGTAGTGCTTGGTCAGGTCAGCTGTGGTTGAGCGTGTCCTTCTGGCTCGGTGTTGCGTTGAGAGGGTGTGACTCCGGACGAGATTGCGGCTG
>NZ_JBSGTX010000151.1:0-3649 GCF_053607625.1 Streptomyces sp. NPDC055103 | reverse complement strand
GCGGAAGCTCCGCTGCAGCACCACCCGAATCACCGCGGTCGTCCGAGCCGTCGTCGCCCTCGAACTCGCCAGCTGATCAAGATGGAAAAGGCTCAGTCCGGGCCGTGGAAGACGTTGCACTCCAGCTGAAGGAGCTGCTGTTCCCGGCGATCGCGGACATCGCGGTGCGGTCGGTGGACGTGAGTATCGAGAACGTGCGCCTTGACGCGCGGTGCACCACGGCCGGCGCCGCCTGCCCGAGATGCGGAGTCTGCTCGACCCGGGTTCACAGCTCCTACCTGCGGTTTCTCGCTGATGTCCCGAGCGCCGGACGAAGCGTCGTACTCCAGCTGCGAGTCCGGCGGTTCCGGTGCGGGAACACCAAGTGCCCACGTAGGACGTTCGTGGAGCAGATATCCGGTCTCACCCGCAGGCACGGCCAGCGCACCGAACGACTGCGTTCCATCCTGACCGCAGTCGGCCTCGCCCTGGCTGGCCGGGCCGGCGCCCGCCTGGCTGCAGTGCTCGGCATGTCCGTCAGCCGGAGCACGGTCCTGCGCCTGGTCGAGGCGCTGCCCGAGCCGGAGGTGCCGATGCCTCGGGTGGTCGGCGTCGATGAGTACGCCACCCGCAAGGGCCGCCGCTACGGCACTGTCCTGGTGGACGTCGAGACCCGTCGTCCGATCGATCTCCTGCCTGATCGAGAGGCATCAAGCCTGGCCGCCTGGCTCGCCCAGCGGCCAGGGATCGAGGTCGTCTGCCGGGACCGCGCGCCGTTCTTCGCGGAAGGCGCCACAGCCGGGGCACCCCAGGCGACGCAGGTCGCGGACCGTTGGCACTTATGGCACAACCTGGGGGAAGCCGCTGAGCGTGCGGTGGCCCGACACCGCCAGTGCCTTCGGGTTCTGGTCCCCGATCCCGAGGCGAAGACTAACGAACCGGCGCCGCCCGAGGAGAAGGCGGATTCGCCTTGGCGGAGCAAGCGGTTCGCCAACCGCGTCCGAGCCCGGCATGCCACGGTGCACGCGCTGCTGGAAGCCGGCCACAGCCGCCGCTCCATCGGGCGTCAGCTCCAGATGACCCACCGCACCGTTCAAGAGCCTCGCCGACGCTGCGAAACCGGAAGACCTCTTCCGCGGCCAGTGGCAGCACAACAGGACCTCCGTCCTCGACGAGTACAAGCCCTTCCTGGACCAACGCTGGGACGAGGGCTGCACCAACGCCTGGAAGCTCTGGGAGGAGATCGTTCCCTTGGGCTATCGCGGCAGCTACGGCCGGGTCAGCGCCTACCTGCGAGAGAAGCGCACCTCGCCACGGCCGGTCACCGCGCAACCGCCGGCACCCCGCGTGGTGACGCGATGGATCCTGAGCCGACCCGAGACGCTGACCGAGATCGAACAGCTCCGGCTCAAGGCCGTCCTGGCCAACTGCCCCGAACTCGATGCCCTGACCGGTCACGTTCGGTCCTTCGCCCACATGCTCACCGAGCGCCAGGGTGAACGACTCCCTCAGTGGCTCGACGCCGTCCGCCAGGACGACCTGCCCAGCCTCCACACTCTCGCGGCCGGCATCGACCGGGACCGCGACGCCGTCATCGCCGGCCTGACGCTGCCCTGGAACTCCGGGGTCGTCGAAGGACACGTCAACCGGATCAAGATGCTCAAGCGCCAGATGTTCGGCCGCGCAGGCTTCGGCCTTCTTCGCAAACGGGTCCTGCTCGCCCCATAGTCGTGTTGTCAGTGCCTGATGCAAGGATCCGGACGACCATACGCAAGGAGATCAGCATGGGCACCTGGGATACCGGTCCCTTCGACAACGACACAGCCGCGGACTTCGCCAACGCGCTCGACGAAGCCGAGCCCGAGGCACGTGAAGCCCTGATCCGAGGCGTTCTCATACGGACTATCGACGCCACCGGCTACCTCGCGGAAGCGGAAGAAGCGGTGGCAGCCGCCGCTTTGATCGCGGCGCAAAAATGCCCGGGAGGCGAACCCGTCGACATGTCCTACGGCCCGGAAACACCGATGCCCGTGTTCCCTTCAGACCTTCGGGCACTCGCCGACGAAGCACTCGCCCGCATCGTCGACGACGAGGATGGGCCAGCCTCAAACTGGGTCGACCCGGAGGACTGGAAGCAGTGGCGAGCCATACTGACGCGCCTTCGCGCAGTGCTTGTCCCGCCGCCCCCGTCCATTGCTCTCTTCGACGTCCAGCCGTAACGGAGCGTCACTCAGCACGGAAGCTGAGCCAGAACCTGAGAAACGACAGCACCCCGCAGGCGGCGCTACGCAGTGGAGCGCCATTCACCTTCGAGGCTGCTGAAGATCATGGAGTCTCGCCAGCCGTCGCGGAGCAGCGCCGTGTCGCGCAGGCGTCCCTCATACGTCATACCGATCTTGGACAGCACTCGGGAGGAGCCGAGATTCCTCGGGTCACAGGTGGCATGGATCCGATGGAGCCCCAGCTCGCCGAACCCGTGCGCGAGCAGCTGCCGGCCTATTTCCGTGCCGATGCCCTGCCCCCATACCCGGGGATGCACGATGTATGAGATCTCGCCCTGGCGCTGCTTATGGCTGCGGACATGCAGCTCACCCATGCCCACCACATCCCGCCCGACGCGGGCGACGTAGGGGAACCGGCGCTGAGGGGTACCCGACCAGGCCTTGACCGCCGAGTCCACGAAGTCCTGCGTCTGGACCTCTGTGTTCGGCCCCCAGGACTGATAGCGGCACACCTCCGGGAGGCACGCCCACGAGTGAACGGCGGGCCAGTCCTCCAAAACGATCTTGTCCAAGGATACCGAGTGCTGACTCATAGGACGATCATGAACGGGGCGACGCGCGAAGATCAAGATCAGGGGGCCCATCACGCTGCACTGACGGCCATGCGGGGAGGAAGGCTCGGTGCTGGCAGTTCTCGTGAACACTGCGAGGCACTCCCTGGCCGAGTGCGCCTCCCCAACCGACGTCGAATTGCTGCTCCTTCTCGTGGACAGAGCCAGCCAGCCAGAGCGTGGCCGGAACCAGCCCTGCGCCATCGCTATCAGCGGTTCTACGCTGACCAGCCATGACCGACTACCGTGCCCAGGCCGTAAACGCCCTGAACACCTGTGCCGACCCCGGTACCCGTGGGGTGATCGCAGCTCTCCTGCATGTGGCCTCACTCCTCGAAAGCACCCTCGGAGCCGCCCAGCCGACCAGGGGAGACGCCCCACAGGGACAGGTGTGGCGTAACGCGGCAGTGACCCGCTTGAAGAACCAGGATGCCAACATGCACAACCCCTGGCTGAACGTCCAGGCGATCCATGACTGGTTGGCAGGGCAGAGTTTCGAGGTGTCCAGGGAGGAAGTGTCCGTCGCACTGTGGGAGCTGTGTGAGGCCGGGGTACTTCGCTCGAACGGCTCCGGCATCCCGGCCTTCGCTGCGGTCGCCAAGGAAAGGTAGACAGCAGCGCCGATGCTGCCCAGCGCGCCGTTCCCGTCGCTGGCGGCGCCCGAAGCAGAAGCCCACCGCGTACAGCTGGCCTCTGCCGAGGAATGGGATCCGCGCCGCAACGTGCTGGGGGCAGCTCTAGTACCAACGCCGTTCAGTTAAGGGTGGGGGTTGTTCGTCAAGGCCGGTGAACGAGGCAGCGGAGCTGCTGTAGAAGAGGGTTGTCCTCCAAGACATC
>NZ_JBSGTX010000150.1:0-3710 GCF_053607625.1 Streptomyces sp. NPDC055103 | reverse complement strand
GCTGCACACCTACAATCACCACCGCGGACACACCGCGCTCGCAGGCAAACCACCCGCCAGCCGCGTCCCCAACCTCACAGGGCAATACACCTAGGGCCTGTCCGGGAGCGCTTGCGGGGCCGCGAGCGCGCCCGACTCCCCGTCCCGTACGGCCTCCAGGACCATGGCCGCCACCACGTTCATCCGGCGCTCGCGGAGGTCCAGGACGGGAGTCGGGTTCGAGAGGTTGTGGGACGCCAGCAGGTTCATCACGGCCCAGATCACGTCGGGGCGCCCCGCCCGGGGGAGTTCCCGGCCGTCGGGGGTGATGACCGTCGCCGCGGTGGTGCCGGCGAGGAGGTTGGTGCGGGCCCAGTCGACGACGAACGACCCGCCGTTCGGGTCGGCGTAGAGGACGGCCTCCTGGATGCGGTGCAGAACGGCGAGGTAGTCCATCGGCACCGTCAGCCGCCGGTCGGCGTCGAACGGGGCTGTGCCGTCGGCGGGGCGGATGCGCAACACCGTGTCGAGGACCGGCCCGTGGTCCTGGAAGGTGTGCGTGGGGCTCATCTGCAGGAACCGGGCGCGCACGAGCACACCACCTCGGCGCGCCCACCGGCGGCCGACGGTGCCGAACGCCGCTGCCTCGCCCGGGAGACGGTCCACGAGCCACCGGGACTCCTCGCCCGGCTCGGTCACCGGCGCGGGGTCCTCGGCCAGAGCGTGGTCCTGTTCGGCCGCGGCGGCGTAGCGCGCGGCCGTGGGCGCGTCCAGTGTCCGGAGGTCGATCGTGTCGCCGACCATGTCGACGTCTCCGACGTCCAGGGAGATCCGCATGTGCCGGAGCAGACGGCCGGGGCGGCGCGTCACATCGGTCAGCCGGCCGTCGAGTCCGATGATGCGGCTGGTCCTCGTGCCCGCCAGCAGGGTGCTGCGCGGCCACAGGGGAGTGACCCTCCCGGGCGCCGTCGGATCGGTGGGATCTGATGTACCAGGCGGATCGACCAGGACGGCCAGGCGGCCGGCCGTGACCGCCGACAGACAGAGGGCAGGCACCCGCCACTCGCCCACTACCTCGAACCCGGCAAAGCCGCCGCCGTCATCAGCCCCATCGGACCCGTCGGTCTCCGCGGTGCTGTGCACCCGAAGCCTCAGCCTGACCAGTGGCGTGAACTCGTTGGGCGTGTAAGTGCCGGGGTAACTCGTGTAGGTGGCCTCGCCCTCGGGGCTGTACCGCACGAGCGACGCTTCCAGGATGTCCGCCCGCGCCAACCGCGCCCGAGGATGGCCCAGCGGGGACCGTGGGGCCCACAACACGAAGGTGGAGTCGCCATAGGGAATGTCCGCGTGCTTCTGCCGGTGCCCACGGGTGATGCGGGGGAACTGCCTGCGCGCGGAGTTGACCGCCATGAAGGGGATGGCGACGCAGCAGGCCACTCCGGCGACGAGCGGAATCCAGGCCCAGTCCTCCCCGTGGCTCCAGGCGACGCACCCCACGACGAGTCCGAGCGGCCCGGGGCGCACCACACGGTGGCGAGCAGGAGATTCCCGACGATCACACCGGTATAGCTGCGCACAACTCGCCCCACCCCTGTTCGTCTCTCCGCCCGGCCGACCTGGCGATCGGCGTCGAGCATGAGCGGCTCCCTGCCGAGAAGATAGCCCGGCGGTGAGGACGGCGGACAGGTGACGATGTTCCCGGCATCGGGCGGCCCGTTCGTGACCCGGGGCCGACCACCCCCGACGCCGATCTGCCCGCAGGCGACAAGAGTTGTGGGCGATGGTGCGATCACCGCTGTGGAGACGGAGAAGTAAATCGGTGGGGTGATCCAGCGGAATCTGCCACGATCGTCGGATGGGTGCATGGGATGCGGTGGCGGGCAGGGTTGCCGGCGGCGCCACCGTGGCGTTCCGGCCCAGCGGTTCCTCGATGGTTCCGCTGATACGCAGTCGGCAGCAGGTGGTCGTCGCTCCGGTCGACCCGTCGAAGCTGGAGGTCGGGGACATCGTCCTCGCCCGTGTGGCCGGGACGGTCTACCTGCATATGGTGTCGGCCGTGGACGCCGCCAGGAAGCGGGTGCAGATCAGCAGCAACCGTGGCCGCGTCAATGGGTGGACCAGCCACGATCGTGTCTTCGGTATCTGCGTGACCGTCGACGGTGTCACCCGGCCGAGGGCTGAAGGCAAGACGCTCGTGGCCGACTCGTCCGACTCCGCCTGAACCTGACGCGCCGGCGGTATCGGGTCGCGGAAGGGCAGCCCCCTGACGGAGCTGACGGAGCCTCGCCCGGCCCGTACGCCGCTCGGGGCGGATCACCCGCACGCCCCGGTCCCGGTCCCGGTCCGCACCGGGGCCGGGGCTCAGCGCGCCCCGACCTTCGGTCAGGTCCCGTCGAACGTCCAGGCTTCGATGTCGCGGTAGCGGATCGGTGCCGGGCCGCGGCCGAAGTTGCTGCCGACGAGGTGGAGGCGTTCCGTCCGCCATCTGCGGCCGGTGAATCCGGCCAGGAGGGCGGCGCCCTCCATCACGCTCAGGGGATCGTCGCGGCGCGCGCGGGCCAGCGTCAGATGGGGGCGCAGCGGCCGTTCCTGGAAGTCGATGCCGCACTCCCTCACGACGGCACGCACCTCGGCGGCGAGCTCCTGCAGTCCTTCGACGTCCCCGTCGATCCCGCTCCACAGCACCCGGTCGTCGAAGTGCCCCCCGCCGACCAGCCCCAGTTCGAGAGGCGGACGCCTCGCCGCGAGACGCGCGAGCGGGGAGCGGAGCAGCGGTACGGCCGTGACCGGGAGCTCCCCGAGGAACGCCAGCGTGATGTGCCAGTCCTCGATCCGGTTCCACCGCATGCGCGGATACGCGTCGTAGGCCGGGCGCAGCGCGTGGGCCAGCTCGTCCTTGGCCTCGTCGGGCGGCGCGAGAGCGATGAACACGCGCACGGTCGCGTCCTCGGAGTGGACGCCCCCACCAGGTGACTCAGTCATGTTCCGTTCCCCGCTCGTGCCGCGACCCACATTGTTCTTCCATTCTGACGTTCAACAATATTGAACGAGTTGGCTTCAGCGGCGAACATGTGACGGCCAGAGTGCGCGCAGCGCGTTCGAGTTGTCAGGGGGGCACTTGTCGACTGGTGAGGACACGGCGGCGACGCACGGGCGTCATCGCGTATGGAGTGCGGCGGGTGCCGCCGCGCTGGTGGTGATGACGGGATGCTCACGACGGATCGCCTACGACTCGGCCGCCACCCGGCTCTACGACTCCAGCGGCGACGGCGGCCACTTCCTCTACCGGGTCGAGCGGGGCACGGCCCGCTACCTGGCCCGGCTCGACGCCGTCGACTGACCGCCACCACGCCACCTACGCCGCCCCCGCGGCCCTCCCGCCCCCGCGGGCGCCACCTACGCCGCCCCGCCGCCCCTCCCGCCCCCGCGGCCCCCGCACCCCTCAGCCTCCGACGTGCGGCGACCCCTCCGGGGCCTCCGACTCCTCCGGAATGAGCCGGAACTCCTGGAGCAGCTCCCCGATCTCGGTCGCGTCGAGCTTGTGGAGCAGCCGGTCGCGGAGGAACGCCGGCCCGGGCAGGTTCAGCTCCCCGCCGTCGCGCAGCCGGCTCATCGCGGCCAGCGACTTCCGTACGTCATATTGATCCGAAACGCTTTGAGTTCAGGCTCGTTGACGGTGTGTGAGTGATCTGGTGGGGGATGCGCGGGCCTGGTCGCCGGACGCGCAGGAG
>NZ_JBSGTX010000149.1:0-3728 GCF_053607625.1 Streptomyces sp. NPDC055103 | reverse complement strand
GTCGTGGGATTGTCGTTCCTGGGGCTTCCGGACATGGCCACGGCCGCGGCAGCAACGGCATGGGCCGAGCTCGTCATGCTCATCGTGTTCGGGCACAGCTGGACGCGTTACCTCCCCATCTTCGAGCTGTTCAAGCCGGGGCCGTGAGGCACATTCCTGTGGGCGTACTTGCAGCTCAGCGAGCGGTGCGTCGCTCGACGACCGATACTCGATCGTGTGGACAGGCCATCCGTTGGTAAGTCGATGCGGCTCAGCGGTCGGCAGGCGGTCGTGGTGAGACCGTTCACCCAAGGTGACTCCGTTGCGGCACTGACCCGTCTGCTTCACCGCGCCTACTCGGGCCATGCTGCTGCTGCGGCCGGCCCCTCTCGTACCGCACAGGGAGAACCCATGACCGACGCCACGCCCTCACGATTCCTGCGCCTCGTTCTGCGCGCGGACGCCTTCGTCACGTCCAGGATTGGGACCCTGACGCTGATCCCGGTCCTGCTCGTGCTGGTCGTCACCGACACCCTCGTAGGCTACGTGGCCGCGGGCGCCCTCTTCGCCGCCTTGGTGGCCGTCGGTGTGGTGGGCCGCCGCCATCAGCGGCTCAACGAGCCTTTTCAGCGTTGACGTTCCGGGTCGAGGACGGCGATCGCCCCCGCAGCCACAGGCCTGGCTATCAACCCGTGCAGTGGGTCTCTCACGCCTGCCGGCGACGGGCAGCCTGAATCTCGATCCTCCGCCACGAAGTACCGAGATGAGGTAGGGCTCTGGCGATCACTTCGGAACGCGCTCCGTCAGCGCGCCCAGTCGAGTCCGAGGTGGGCGAGCGCGGCGAGTTTGTCCGCCGTGAGCTTGGCGCGTCTGCTGTTGCTGTTGCTGAGGAACACACCGAGCCGGATCTCTGTGCCGTCCTCCAGCCGTTCTACGTGGGCCCTGGGTACGGTCACAGACCCCGTACGAGCCTTGTACTGGGCGAGGGCCGCAACACCCCGCTCGAAGGCGCTCACGGGCGTCGTGGACGGCTTCGCGGGTGCTTCCAGCTCGGGGGCGTGCGGGACGACGCCGAAGGCTTCGAGGCGTTCGCGTTGCCCGTCGGACAGGGCCGTCCAGACCTCGGGCTTGCGCTGCCGGGCGAGCCATTTCCCGATGTCCATGCCGTGCACGGTGACGCCCGGTTCGACGTACGCAAGGATGGTCTCCTCGGCCAGCATCTCCCGGACCACGGCGTAGTGCCGCTGCCACTCGGCCGGCCACACCGGGTTCCAGTCCTCGTCGATCTCCCGCAGCGCGGCCTCCCACTCCGGCTTGCCGGCCAGCGCACCGGGCCGGCGCAGATTGGACAGCCACTGCCCGATCGGCTTGTCCAGCGCGGAAGCGGTCCGGGGCGCGCACAGCGTCCAGTGCTCCTCGAAGTACACCCTCGCCGCCGCCAGGTTCTCCTGGAACCGCTCGTCCGCGACCGACCAGACCATGCCCAGCTTCTCCAGCCGCTGCGCCCGCTTCCCGGTCATCTGCCCGGCCCCGAAAGCCCGGCGCTGCTCGGCGACCCAGGTCCCCAGAGGGAACGCGCCCTCCTTGTACTCGTACGGAACCCTGGCATGCGCCTCACGCTCGGTGAACTGCTTCAACTTCGCCCAGCCACGCGCCCAGTCCTGCCGCTCGGTGTCGATCACGTTGAAGCTCACCCAGTCCGCGACCATCACCGGGTCACGCGGAGCGGCAAAACGGAGCAGCAAACGGGATTCTTCCTCCCCGTCACCAGGCGCCTCACCGATGTACTCAGACGGCTGCGCGACGTCCTTCTGCGGCTCCTGAGGGATTGCCAGCAACTCCACAGCCTCTTCATCGTGAGCCCGTAGCCCCTCAAGAACCTTCACCAAAGGCCGGTACGATCCGGACGTGAACATATCCTCCGGCTGTTCATCAGCCTTGAGGAATACCGGCACGATCAGAGAGGCGAGCTTTCCCTGCCCAGGCTTCTGTCGCAGCGCGCGGCCGATGGCCTGGACGATGTCGTGCGGGGCGCCCTTGGGGTCCAGGAGAGCCACGGAGTCCACCGCGCGGATGTCGACGCCCTCACCCAACACCCTGCAGTTCGAGAGCACGGCGCGCCGGGCGGTGGTCCCGAACTTCCCCAGGACGTCGCGCCGGCGCTCGGGCACGTGCTCCCCGCACAGCCAGTCCGCCCACACCTCGGCCGGGTACTTCTCGGGCTGGTCCGCGTGCAACCGCTTCGCCACCCGCTCCAGGCCCTCCGCGTACGCCGCGGCCTCGATCGTCCGGTGATGGAAGGTGATGCACGTCTGGAGCTGATGCCGCTCCATCGTGTGCAGGAGCGCCGCCTGGAGCGCCCCGAGCCGCTGCCCGCGCACCTCCTCACCACGCCGCTCCTCGCCCATCAGCCGCTCCGGAGTGACCACCGGGTCCTTCAGCTCCAGGACGATGATCTGGTACCGCGCCAGCAGGCCCCGCGAGACGGCAGACGCCAGCGACAGCTTGTAGAGCACCGGCCCGAACACGGCCTCGTCGTCCATCGAGGCCGCCATCTCCTTCGGCAGCGCCTCGCGCACACCCTCCGCGACCTCCCAGTTCGCCCGCTCCTGCCAGATCCGCGGCGTCGCCGTCAGATACAGCCGCCGGTGCGCCGGGATGACGTGCTGGTTGTGGATGTCAGCCCACGCCTTACCCATCGAGCCCGACGTCCTGTGCGCCTCATCCACCACGGCGAGGTCCAGCGGGGCGAGCTGCTGCCCGTAGACGCCCTCGAACGCCTCCGCCAGCACCCCCAGCGACGCGTACGTCCCGAAGATGGTCACAGGCCCGGAGCCGTGCCACAGCGCCAGCTGCACCGGGCTGGTGGTGGAGCGCACCTTCAGGTTCCACAACTCCGGGTCGTCGCTGAGGCTGCACACCGCGACCGCCGGCCCCGTGTGCCCGGCCCCACGCCACGCCTGGACGGTCTGCGTCAGGAGATCCAGAGTCGGCACCAGAACGAGAATGCGCCCCTTGGGCACAATCCTTTTCGCGGAGGCCGCAGCGATAATGGTTTTCCCTGTTCCACACGCGGCGTGCACCTGCCCGCGCAGGCCATTGGCAGGAATGCCACCCGGCGGGATATCGAGACCGCGCACAATGGCGGCAACGGCCTCGACCTGGTGGTCACGCAGTTTCACGGCCATTCCCGTGTTCTCCTTTTAGCGGAATCTGGCGCGCAATCAGAACTGAAAATCCGGCGCGGCGTGATGGGCCTGAGGTGCTGATGTCTGTACACAGATGCTACACAGCCATATGTCGTGATGCATAACTCATGTGACATGTTCGCCCTGTAGGCTGATACTTGATGAACCCCGCCCCATAGACCCGGTTCATAGGATATGCTGGCGGAGTATCGGTGAACGTGAGCGGCCATTTTTGAGGGTGGGGGAGAGGGTTCGGGTGGAGCGCAGCGGAGCCCGTCACTACGTCAGGCCGGCACCCTGTCAGGTCGACGGTCCGTCACTCCCGTTGCAAGGGTGGTGAGCAGGAACCCCAAGCCCTACACAGCCCCGCACATGATGCACCTCCCCGTAGCCAGCCCCGGTGATCGCGCTTGCGCGGTCGCCTCCAATTCGCGCTTGCGCGAATTGGAGTCCGTCCGGAATTCCGTTTACGGAATTCCATTCCAGCGCTTGCGCTGGAATTCGAATTGCGCTTGCGCAATTCGCGCTCTATGCTCCGGCTTGCCGGAGCATATCCCGCTC
>NZ_JBSGTX010000148.1:0-3819 GCF_053607625.1 Streptomyces sp. NPDC055103 | reverse complement strand
ATCCACACCGAACCCGGAAGGCCCTCACCCGTTCAAGCAGTCTCAGCCGAGACCTGCATCACCCGTCCACAACCTCCCGGGGCAATACACCTAGAGCGTGTCCGGCGGGTCACACGGCCGACTTCACCCCCAGCGACCTTCCAGGACACCCTTTACTGCGTCATGGAAGTCGTGCCGCAGTGACCTGATCTGATTCCACCAGCGCTCTCGGTCTTCCAGTAAGGGAGATCTTCCCAACTGGAAGGTAACGGCCGGTACCCGGCACGCCACGAGAATTCTGACCGCCAGGCGGTATATCTCTTCAGGCCCTACCGCTTCGATAGAGTGCACACACTCGTGAACCTCGTCAAAAGCGGACAGAACATCTTCAACAATAGGATCGGGAGCCAAGAGGGTTCGCCGAAACTGCGCCAACGAGTTCTGCAGAAGCCTGTACTCGGCACGACGCGCTTCAGCCAGCCAACGCGCGCGCTCCGCTTCCTCCTGCTTGCGCACAAGTTCCATGGCATTGCGGTGGCTGGCCTCTGCCGCTTCCAATACGTTGCGGTGGTTGGCAGCGGCGATCTCCAAAGCAGTCCGGTGGGACGCCTCGACCTGACGTAGGGCGGTGCGCATCTGCCAGCGACCCAAGAGCACGCTCACGGGGATCCCTGCGAGGGCCAGGATTGCGGCAACGCCCGTTGCTTCCATGACAAGAATCATCGCTGATGCGATCCGTCCTCGTGTGCAGTTGCCGGAACACCCCCCCCCTGTTTCGATTGCCGCGCCTACGCCTTGGCCGCTCCACGGTGATCTGGGTAAGCCCATGCCGGAGAGTCCAAGCACCTGATCCGCCGGACAGACCCATAAAGCAACTGCATTGGCCGAGGAAGGCCCCCGCCCAGCGCAGTTCGGCGGCCACCGCGCGCACGCCCACGCGCGCGGGGACGGCCGACGGGGGCAGCGGGCGGGTCCAGGAGTCGTCGCTTCCGGGCAGGTCGAGGGCCTGGGCGACCGCGGCGGCGATCCGTTCGCGGCCGAGCGGACCGGCGTGCAGCCGGTCGGCGCTCCACAGCCGGGGGTCGGTGACGACCGGGTGGTGCGAGGTCTCGACGACCGTGACGTCGTGTCGGCTCGCGGCCTCGCGGATGCGGTCGTTGAGGTCCCGTACCCGGGACCCGAGCGGACGGGCCGCCGGGATCAGCCGGCCGACGTCCGGGAACGTGAGGGTCGCGACCCGGGCGCCCTGCCCGGTCAGCGCGGCGAACATCGCCTCCAGGTGCCCGGCCGTCTCGTCCGCGTCGAAGCGGGGCCGCAGCAGGTCGTTGACCCCGGCGACGACCGTGGCCAGGTCCGGCCGCAGCGCGAGCGCCGGGGCCAGCTGATCGGCGCGCACCTGGCCCGCGAGGCGCCCGCGCACGGCCAGGTTGGCGTACCGCGCGTCCGGGTTGTCGCGGGCGAGCAGCTCGGCGAGCCGATCCGCCCAGCCGCGCAGGCCGACGGTGTCGTCGCCGTCGCCGACCCCTTCGGTCTGACTGTCGCCCAGAGCGACGTACCGCAGAAACGTGCCGTCCGACATCAGGCCTCCGCCTCCCCCCGCACCTTACTCACTTTTTTGACTATACAACTCAACCCCCACCGTCCGATCGGAGCGTGCCAGGAGGGGCGAACCCGGGCCCCACGCCCACCCGCCGCCTATCCTTCGACGCATGCCCCTCCCCCTCCGAGACCGCCCCGGCGGCCGCCTGCCGCCGCGGACCGCCGACGCCCTCGTCGCGGGCGTCGTGCTGGTCGTCGTGGCGCTCTGGACGCTGATCTCCGCGCGGTACGCGAGTGAGCCGCCGCTCCGCACGGCGCTCGGCTGGGCACTCATCCTGATCGGCTGCGGGGCCCTCGTCTTCCGGCGGCGGCAACCGGTCGTCGTCGCCGCCGTCACCCTGCTCGCCTGTGTCGTCTACTACCCGCTGTCCGCCCAGGACGGCCCCCTGATGATCGCCTTCGCGCTCGCGCTCTACACCACCGCCGCCGAGGGCCGGTTCGCCGCCGCCATCGCGCTCGCCGCCGTCACCCTGCTCGCGGTCGGCCTCGGCGAGGTCCGGCAGCAGCCCGGCCACCGGCAGATCGACGACACCTCGCTCGCGATGCTGGCCGGCTGGCTGATCAGCCTCGTCGCCGTGGGCCGCGCCCAGCGGACCCGGCTGGCGTATCTGCACGAGGTCGAGCAGCGGGCGCTCGCCGCCGAGCGGGAGCAGGAGGCCCGGGCCCGGCAGGGCGCCACCGAGGAACGGCTGCGGATCGCCCGGGAGCTGCACGACATCCTCGGCCACAGCGTGTCCCTGATCAACGTCCAGGCCGGTGCCGCGCTGCACCGGCTGAGCAAGAATCCGGCGCCCGAGGCCGGGCTCGCCACCGCCGCCGAGGCCCTGAAGGCGGTGAAGTCCACCAGCAAGGACGCGTTGCGCGAACTGCGGGCCACGCTCGGCGTGCTGCGCCGGGCCGACGAGGCCACGCCGACGTCCCCGGCCTCCGGGCTCGCCCTGCTCGGCGAGCTCGCGGAACGGGCCCGGAGCGCGGGACTCGACGTCCGTACGAGCGTCACGGGCACGCCCGTACCACTGCCGCCGCCGGTCGACCTCGCCGCGTACCGGATCGTGCAGGAGTCGCTGACGAACGTGACCCGGCACGCGGGGGCCCGCACCGTACAGATCACCCTCGACTGGGACGCGGCCATGAGGGCGGACGGCCCACGCGACACGGACGCGGACGCGCGCACACGTACGCACGCGGGCACGCGCGCGCTGCGGCTGCGCATCGCCGACGACGGCGGGGGCGCGCCCGAGAGCGGGTCGGGGGACGGGTCCGGGGGCAGCGGCATCCGCGGCATGGCGGAACGGGCCCGCGCGCTCGGCGGCGAGCTGACCGCCCGGAACGCCGACGGCGGCTTCCTCGTCGACGCCCGGCTCCCGCTCACGCCACCCACGACCGCACCCGACACCCCGCCCACCACACCCGACGCGCCCGCAGCACCCGCGTCCGAAGGGGACCCCCGATGATCCGTGTCGTGCTCGCCGACGACCAGACCCTGGTCCGGGCGGGTTTCCGGTCGATCCTGTCCGACGAGGACGACATCGAGGTCGTCGGCGAGGCCGGTGACGGCGAGCAGGCGATCACCCTCGCCCGTGAACTCCGCCCGGACGTGGTCCTGATGGACATCCGCATGCCGGTCCTCGACGGCATCGAAGCCACCCGCCGCCTCACCTCCGACGAGCGGCTCGAAGGCGTCCGGGTGGTCGTCCTGACCACCTTCGACGCCGACGACCACGTGTACGGGGCGCTGCGCGCCGGCGCGTCGGGCTTCCTGGTCAAGGACACCGAGCCGATGGAACTCCTCCACGCGGTACGCGTGGTGGCGCGCGGCGACGCCCTGATCGCTCCCGCCGTGACCCGCCGCCTCATCGCCGAGTTCGCCGAGCGCGCCGGCGGCGCCGGGCGGCAGCCGGACCCGGGCCCCCGTCTGAACGCCCTCACCGAGCGGGAGCGCGAGGTGCTCGGCCTGGTCGGCGCGGGACTCTCCAACGACGAGATCGCCGGCCGGCTCGTCCTCTCCCCAGCCACGGCCAAGACCCACGTCAGCCGGATCATGACCAAGCTGGCCGTACGCGACCGGGCGCAGCTGGTCATCCTGGCGTACGAGTCGGGGATGATCACCCCCGGCTGGCTGGCCTGACTGCCTGCCCCCTAGGGGCAACGCCGTTCAGTTAGGGCGGGGGTCGGGGCGTCAAGGGCTGCTCGTGAGCATGGTGATGCTGATGGTGGCTTTGTAGGTGGTCCGGTCGATGG
>NZ_JBSGTX010000147.1:0-3843 GCF_053607625.1 Streptomyces sp. NPDC055103 | reverse complement strand
GTACCATATTTTCAATACAGATGAGAGGGGATGCACCATAATGAACGTATCATACTTAAGCAAACGTTTTGCAGAAATGAAGAAATATGAAACAGACTGTATGAATAAACTGATGGACTTTGCCAAGTTCCTCTATATTCAAGGACATCTCAGCATAACTGAGTTTCGTAACAGTATGAAGGTTCTCGAAGCAAATGGAGCAGAAAGCCCGGCATATGAGATGAATTAACGTCCGGCCCCCTATAAAAACGAAAAGAAGACAGCCTTTTACCGGCTGTCTTCTCAGCTTGTAGAGAAAACGACGTTTTTTCTACAAGCTTTTTTGTTTTATACAGTTTCTTTAGATATTCATCAGGTTTCAGATGCAGAAAAAGCGCTCCCACATGCCTAGCCCTGCTTGGCTAGGTATGTGGCAATTTTCTTCATGTTCTGGCATGCGGCTGTGAGGAGAACTTGTTCACTCACATTTCGTTTTCCCCTCAACCTGCAATAGCGAAGCCCATGCAGCTGTTTTGAATCTGCAAAGCTTCGCTCTATTTTTTCTTTTCTTTTTTTGTAGAGGTTTTTTCCTGAAACAGACAAGCGATTTTGTCTGACCTTTTCTTTATGTTCTTCCCATACATGTCGAGTAATCACTTTCTGCCGATTCTTTGATTTTGTACAGTTTTCAAGCAGTGGGCATGAGGAACATATTTCAGGATTTGATTTATATGACCGGTAGCCTTTTCGGTCAGTTGTTGAGTATGTAAGTGTTTGGTGATTTGGACAAATGTATCTGTCTTGTTCACTGTCATAATGAAATTTCCATTTTGGAAACAAGCCTCGGATAGGGTGATAACGTCTATGTGCGATGACACCAAAGATTTGGCGGTCAGATAATCCTTTACAGATCGGAGTCGTTAAATATCCGGAATCAAGGGCGACGGCTTCTACTTGAAAACCAAATCGTGCGATTTGGTGGTCTAATCGGTCAAGATAAGGCACAGAATCATGGACATTTCCAGGTGTGACGTAGGCATCGGTGATAATGTTGTATTTCATATCTGTTGTGCGGTGATCTAAATAGAAAAAACCTTCTGGTTTGTTTTCACGATACAGATAGCCACTTTCCGGATCGGTTGTACTGTGGCGGATCTCTTTTTCAGCTTTCACCTCCTCTTTGGCTGTTAATGGCTTTTTTCCGTGTTCCTCCCGATCCTCTTGAATGGCTTCATTTAAATCCTTGATATAGTTTTGGGTATCCTGCGCAATTGTTTTTCTTGTGTATTTATGCTTGTTGGCATTGGCTTTAAGGTGTGTGGAGTCGGTGAATAGGACTCGTCCGCCCACCATGTCATGATTGATGGCCTGAAGAACGATCTCATCAAAAATGTCTTGGAAGATGGTTGTATCTTTAAAGCGTGTGCGTCTGTTCCAGCTGATGGTGGAGTGGTGTGGAACCGGGTCGTTTATGTTCAATCCGAGAAACCATCTGTACGCCATATTGTAGTAAATTTCTTTTTCAAGCTGTCTTTCTGAACGGATACCATAGAGGTATCCGATAAACATCATTTTAAATAAAATAAGCGGATCAAGTGAGGGGCGGCCTTTGTTTTCACTGTAGTAAGGTTTCACCTTTTCAATGATGAAAGAGAAGTCTATGTGTTTATCAATTTTCCGAAGCAGGTGATCCTCTTCAACGAGTTGGTCAAGCAGAACAAATTCGGCTGTGTTTTGAGAAGAGTTTCTTGTGTGGAACATGAGAAAGACACCGTCCTTGGTCTTACCCCTGTCAAGTAGACAGCCATAAAAAGCCTAAGCAACCAGTGTGTTACGGTATTCTACCGGAGCACACTGGTTTAATTTTTTCTGGAATCGTTCGTGATTATAGAACTGGATGTAATCTTTAATGCTTTTGTGGAGCTCTTTTTCAGTTTGACATGAAGAAAAGTATGTATTCTCTGTTTTGAGGTGCGAGAAAAATGATTCGATACAGGCGTTATCCAGGCAGTTTCCCTTACGGGAATGGCTGCCCTTCAAACCAACGGTTTCAAGTCGCTTTTGATATGCTTTTGTTGTGTATTGGAATCCTTGATCAGAGTGGAGAATGGCCCCTTGGACATCCCGTTGAGCTGTTAAACTTTCCACTGTTTTCATCACCAGTTCAAGATCATTTCGCTTTGACAGTTTCCATGCGACAACCTCATTGTTGTAAAGATCTTGTACTGCAGAAAGATAATAGAATCGTTGTCCGCAAGCAATATAGGTAATATCGGTTACATATAACTGATTAGGCTGATTGGTTTGAAATTCTCGGTTAAGCCGGTTTGGCAGGACAACCGATGCCTTTCTTCCAAAATAACGACGCTTTTTTCGAATAATCGAGTGGATGTTCATCTCTCTCATCAATCTGTAAACACGCTTATGGTTGACGCAGAAACCTTCTTTCTTTAAAGCGACAGTAATCCGAGGATAGCCATAGAAAGGGCGTGAATGATGAATCGCCATGATGTGCTCTTTTATGATCTGATCTCTCTGTTGCCTTGCCATTCGAAACCTTTGAGCCTTGCGCCATTTATAGTACCCTGACCGTGACACTTTGGCGATACATACCAGCCACGTAATCGGATAACGGTCCTTCAATTCGTGAACAGCTTCAAATCGTGCTGCCTTCAAAATCCGTCCTCCCCATGCAGATTTGGATAGCGCTTTTTTAGGTATTCGACCTGTGCCTTTAAATAATCTCGTTCTTCCTCAACACTTTTAAACGTTGTTTTAGGGCGTCCAATAAAAGGATTGTCTGACTTTGTATCTTTTCCCCTTTGATCATCAAAAGACTTGCCTTCCCGATATGTTTTCACCCAATTTTTGAGCTGGGTTGAACTTCGAAGCCCTAATTCTTCAGCTAACGTGTTATAGCTTTTGTTTCCTTCCTCGTACATTTTGACAGCTTTCATCTTAAATTCTTTCGTATAGTGCTGAAAGTGTTGCCCTTTTCTCGCCATAAAAAATCCCCTCCACGTATAGTGTAACAGCCACTTTTGAAAAGCGGGCTTTTTACACTGTCTACTTAGAGGGGATAATATCACCTTTTAAGTCTTTCTTTTATTTTATTACAGAAGAATGGATATTTTTAGGAAAAATAAAGGCTGTCGAGATTTTCTCGACAGCCTGAGGCTGTAGCTATTTAATAGCTACAGCCTATTTGCAACTTTCTAAGTTTTTTATCGATATTCCGGAACATCAAAATAAAGTGTATAACCGTCCAGCAATGAATACAGGCTGTACATGCGGTTTACTTGTTTGTACGCCCAGCCGATGTCTGTTGCGTATTGGTGTGTCGCTGTAGCTGACCATCTCATTTTGTACAGTGTGTCTTGATTGTAAGCTGTGTTGTGGATATACGATGAGCCTATGAATTTAGCTCCGCCGATAATGGCCGCTTCAGGTGTGAACCAGCCCTGCTCGTACGCATATTTGGCTCCGTAGTAATTCGGGTTGCTGTCGTATGCTCCAATTCCATACATGTTGTATACGGTTTTTCCGTTATAGGTTAAGCCATTGGCTAAGGCAGATGTCCCATTTCCTGTTTCAAGAAGTGCGTGTGAGATTAAATACAGTTCGTTGATGCTATATTGATTGGCGGCATCGATAAATGCCTTTGCTCTCCCTGTCAGGATGCCTTTACCCGCAAGCACTTTCTGATTGACCTCAGTAACGCTGAGGCCCGCTGTCTGTGACAGCTTGAGAAATTGGAAGTAGTATTTGCTGTCTCTGGAAAAGTTATTTGGATCCACATATTGAACTACTTCATCACTGCGTGCGTTTCGCCAGCCCAAATTGATCTTAGCCCAGCCGTTTATC
>NZ_JBSGTX010000146.1:0-3844 GCF_053607625.1 Streptomyces sp. NPDC055103 | reverse complement strand
GCACGCATGAGTCCATCATGCGTGCCGCCCGCCTCACGGAGCCGGTGACCCTACAGGCCGTAGCGCTCGCGCGCTTCCTTCACGGCCGTCGCCTGGACCTCGCCGCGCCGCGCCAGCTGCGCGAGCGCCGCGACGACGATCGACTGGGCGTCGACGCCGAAGTGGCGACGGGCCGCCTCACGGGTGTCCGACAGACCGAAGCCGTCGGCGCCCAGCGAGGACCAGTCCTGCTCGACCCACTGCGCGATCTGGTCCGGGACCTGGCGCATGTAGTCGGAGACCGCGAGGACCGGGGAGGTGATGCCCTCCAGGGCCTTGCGGACGTACGGCACCTGCTCCTCGCCGCGCAGCAGCGCCGCGTCGGCCTCCAGCGCGTCGCGCCGCAGCTCCGTCCAGGAGGTCGCGGACCACACGTCGGCGGCCACGCCCCACTCGGCGGCCAGCGTCTTCTGCGCCTCGAGGGCCCAGTGGATCGCCGTGCCGGAGGAGAGGAGCTGGATGCGCGAGGCGTTCGCCGGCAGGTCGAGACCGGCCGACTCCGCGGTGTTGAAGCGGTAGAGGCCCTTGACGATGCCCTCGTCGATGCCGGACGGCTTGGCCGGCTGCGGCATCGGCTCGTTGTAGACCGTCAGGTAGTAGAAGACGTTCTGGTCCTCGCCCTCGGCGGCCTCGCCGTACATCCGGCGCAGACCCTCCTTGACGATGACGGCGACCTCGTAGGCGAACGCCGGGTCGTACGTCAGCGCCGCCGGGTTGGTGGCCGCGATCACCGGCGAGTGGCCGTCGGCGTGCTGCAGGCCCTCACCGGTCAGGGTCGTACGGCCCGCGGTCGCGCCGACGAGGAAGCCGCGGCCGAGCTGGTCGCCGAGCTGCCACATCTGGTCGGCGGTCCGCTGCCAGCCGAACATCGAGTAGAAGATGTAGAACGGGATCATCGCCTCGCCGTGCGTGGAGTACGCGGTGGAAGCGGCGATGAAGTCGGCCATCGAACCGGCCTCGGTGATCCCCTCGTTGAGGATCTGGCCGTTGACGGCCTCCTTGTAGTACATCAGCTGGTCGCGGTCGACCGGCTCGTACGTCTGGCCCTTCGGCGAGTAGATGCCGAGCGACGGGAACAGCGACTCCATACCGAAGGTACGGGCCTCGTCCGGGACGATCGGGACCCAGCGCTTGCCGGTCTCCTTGTCGCGGATCAGGTCCTTGATGAGTCGGACGAACGCCATCGTCGTCGCCATCGACTGCGAGCCGGAGCCCTTGTCGAAGGCCGTGAACGCCTTGTCGGCCGGGGCCGGCAGCGGGGCGAGCGCGTGGGTGCGGCGGGCCGGGGCCGGGCCGCCGAGGGCCGCGCGGCGCTCCTGGAGGTAGCGGACCTCGGGGGAGTCGGCGCCGGGGTGGCCGTAGGGCACCTGGCCGTCGACGAACTGCGCGTCCGAGATCGGCAGCTCAAGAAGGTCACGCATGTTCTTGAACTCGTCGGTCGACAGCTTCTTCATCTGGTGGTTCGCGTTCTTCGACGCGAAGCCCTCACCGAGGGTGAAGCCCTTGACGGTCTGCGCGAGGATGACCGTCGGCGCGCCCTTGAACTCCAGGGCGGCCTTGTACGCGGCGTACACCTTGCGCGGCTCGTGGCCACCGCGGGAGCGGTGGAAACACTCCAGGATCTTGTCGTCGCTCAGCAGCTGCGCCATGGCGACGAGCGCCGGGTCCTTGCCGAAGAAGTCCTGGCGGATGTAGGCGGCGTCGCGGGTCTGGTACGTCTGGACCTGCGCGTCCGGCACCTCGCGGAGGCGGCGGACGAGGGCGCCGGTGGTGTCGAGCGCGAACAGCTCGTCCCAGGCGTTGCCCCACAGCGACTTCACGACGTTCCAGCCGGCGCCGCGGAACTGGGCCTCCAGCTCCTGCACGATCTTGAAGTTGGCGCGGACCGGGCCGTCGAGGCGCTGCAGGTTGCAGTTGATGACGAAGGTCAGGTTGTCCAGACCCTCGCGGGCGGCGAGCGCGAGGGCCGCCGTCGACTCGGGCTCGTCCATCTCGCCGTCACCGAGGAAGGCCCACACGTGGGAGGCCGAGACGTCCTTGATGGAACGGTTCGTCAGGTAGCGGTTGAAGCGCGCCTGGTAGATCGCGGAGAGCGGGCCGAGACCCATGGAGACGGTGGGGAACTCCCACAGCCAGGGCAGTCGGCGCGGGTGCGGGTAGGAGGGCAGGCCGTTGCCGCCGGACTCCTGCCGGAAGTTGTCGAGCTGGGCCTCGCCGAGGCGCCCGTCGAGGAACGCGCGGGCGTAGATGCCGGGGGAGGCGTGGCCCTGGATGTAGAGCTGGTCGCCGGAACCGTCGGCTTCCTTGCCCTGGAAGAAGTGGTTGAAGCCGGTCTCGTAGAGCCAGGCCGCCGAGGCGAAGGTGGCGATGTGGCCGCCGACGCCGTACTTGGAGCCGCGGGTGACCATCGCGGCCGCGTTCCAGCGGTTCCACGCGGTGATCTTCCGCTCCATCTCCTCGTCGCCGCCGAAGTCACCGACGGACGGCTCGGCGGAGGTGGGGATGGTGTTGACGTAGTCCGTCTCCAGCAGCTTGGGCAGGGCGAGGCCCGCGCCCTCGGCGTGCTGGAGCGTGCGGCGCATCAGGTAGGCGGCCCGGTGAGGGCCGGCGGCCTTGGTGACGGCGTCCAGGGAGGCCGCCCATTCGGCGGTCTCCTCGGTGTCACGGTCCGGGAGCTGGTCGAGCTCGCTCGGAATCTTGCCTACGGGATCGGTCATGATCGCCGCCTTCCGGACAGGTGGGGTAGAGATGGGGGCCGTGTCTGGCAGGACAGGGCGAAGGGCCGGGTGGGGCCCGCCGAAGACTGTAAGCCAGCGATCGATGATCGATCAAAGGGTTGAAGGGGAAAACCTCTTCAGATCGAGAAAGTCGGCACAGGGTGCCGTGCCAAAAGGCACCCGGTGCCGCGTTTTCGACTCGTTTTCGCAGGTGGGGGCGGATGTCTGAGGAGGTGCTCGCACGAATGAGCGGACCCACCCGGAGGCGAGCCCGCTTCACTGTGCGTCAGGCCGGGGGTCAGGCTCGGGGAGCGCAGCCCAGGACGTGGGCCTTCACGAGCGCGCCGATGTTCGGGTCGCCCCGGCGGAAGGCCTCCACCAGCTCCTGGTGCTCCTCCGCGTACGACTTCTGGACCGTGCCCAGCCAGCGGATCGACAAGGCCGTGAAGACCTCGATGCCGAGCGTCTCCCAGGTGTGCAGCAGCACACCGTTCCCGGCGGCCTTCACCAACTCCCGGTGGAAGGCCACCGTGTGCCGCACCTGCGCCGTGCCGTCGGCGGTCGCGTCCGCCTCGTAGAGGGCCGCCACGTGCGGCTCCAGGGCCGAGCAGTCCGTCGCGAGCCGCCCGGCCGCCAGCTCGGCCGCGATCTGCTCCAGACCGGCCCGGACGGGGTAGCTCTCCTCCAGGTCGGCCGCGGTGAGGTTGCGGACCCGTACGCCCTTGTTGGGGGCCGACTCGATCAGGCGCAGCGACTCCAGCTCGCGCAGGGCCTCGCGGACCGGCGTCTGGCTGACCTCGAGCTCGGTCGCGATCCGGCGCTCCACGATGCGCTCACCGGGCTTCCAGCGGCCGCTCACGATCCCCTCCACGATGTGCTCGCGGATCTGTTCGCGCAGCGAGTGGACGACGGGGACGGTCATGGAGGCTCCTCGGGGAGTGTTGACCCTTAGACAATACGGCGGCGGGCCCCCCCCCCAGACAAACACGGCGGGGGGGGCGCCCCGGGGGGGGGGTGAGCGGGTGCGCGGCGCACACCGCAACGGAACCGGTCTGCCAGACAAAACCCCCGCCCCCCGCGGCGGGTAA
>NZ_JBSGTX010000145.1:0-4660 GCF_053607625.1 Streptomyces sp. NPDC055103 | reverse complement strand
AACCGGCCGGGGGGCCTGGTCTACGCCCGCCCCCCCGGGCCCTGTTTGTGCTGCTGTGTGTGCTGAGGGACGGCTGTTGGACCCGAAGAGGTACGAGGCCCTGCTGGCGGCTGACCCCAGGGGTCAGACGGTAGGGCGCAGGGAGAGTTGTCCCTCGCTGTCGCCGGGCAGGGTGTGCCGGAGTACGGGGTCGGGAGAGGCGAGGGAGGCGGCGAAGGCGGCGACGAGGTCGTGCGGAGTGCTCGCGGAGAACCCCGTAGCCCAGAGGTAGCCCCGCCCGATCCGGGGCTCGCACCAGGCCAGCCAGCCGGTTTGCTCGGCGGTGGGGTCGAGGCAGAGCGGGTTTCCGTCCTGGAGGTACTCCGGGAGGAGGCTCAGCGCCATGCCCGCGGCCAGCTGCGGATCGGAGAAGGCGGCCGGATTGTCGATGTCGCGGACCCAGCCGCGCTCCGCGAGCGACTCGAAGACCACGTGCGGGCCTGCATACCCGTGCGCCGGATCCGGACGGGCCTCCAGGGCGAGCAGGAAGTCGGCAACGGCTTCGGGCGGGACGCCGGTGGTGAAATAGGCGGTCCACTCAGCCAGCCCGTCCGCGGTCGGACGGGCGGAGACGGTCCACGCGACCGGCAGGTCCCCGAGGATGATCGGCTCGTCGGCAAGCACCCACTGGGCCCAGCGAAGTCCGTCGGGAGCGACGTACAGCACAGTGCTGCGGACCACCTGCTGAACCGCGTCCGGATTATCCGGATCAACAGGTTCACGACGGCCGCGAGCGAGTGTCAGGGAAGTCCAGCCGGCGGCGGAGAGGTGGGAGGCGACGTGGTCGGCGAGTGCTCCGTCGTCACCGGCAAGGTGGCGCGGGGTGACCCACCAGGCGGGAAGGGCCGGAACATCGGACGGATCGGAAGGCGTGGACGGGCGCAGAAGTGCTCCTTGTCGTGCTGGCGGTCAGGGGGAGACGGCGCGCAGTCTGCGGCGCGAACTCTCGTCGGCGGGTCGACCGGCGGCATCCAGGTCAGCGCCTCGGCGACTGGCCGGGGCAGGTAGCCGCACTGCACGGCCTCGGGGTCTTCGGCGAGGTACGCCACCGGCTGTCCGTCCGGGTCCTCAGCGAAGAGGACGTCAGCGAGACGATGGGCCATCGGGCAGAAGGGGTTGATGGCGAGACGGACGGGGGTGTCAGGGTCCAGGACGGCGAGGCGGTCGATCAGGTGGCGGACGGTCATGTCTGACGCAGGTGCGGGCATGTGCACTCCTTGCGGGGACGGGGAAGGCGGAGGCTCGGGGACAACGGGAACGCCTGGACGGTGCCTCCGTCAGAGACGCTTGGCCGTAGCCAGGACCTCGGAGACGGTCCTCGCGACCAGGTGGGCCGGCGTGTGGGGATCAAAGGTGATCCTGTAGCCGGGAGTCCGAGCGGTGCCGGTGACCGCGAGTACCCAGCCTTCGTGCTCGGCGCCGGGTCGGCCGGCGGGGAAGTGGCCGAGGTAGAAGCGGCCGTCGGCGGAGGCGATATGGGTGTCGGCCCGGTCGTCGACAATGAAGTGGAAGTCGCCGTTCGCGGCGGGGAAGGTGTCGATGACCTCGGTCGCCTGTCCCGGCCCCAGGAGCCAGTCGTGCAGCCTCAGGCGCTCGGTCGTGGTCCGGAATCCTGCGGAACTCAGCTCCACTGTCACGGCATCACCTCTCTGACCTGCGATTTTCCGGGTTTCCCGGAAAGGGTCGTCTAGGTTGACATGCCCCTGAAGCGTGTTCCAGTCCTTTCGCGATCTTTCCTGTCTGCCAGAGGCGAACTGGCATGGCGAGCCTTACTGCAGGGTCCAGGATTTCGCGGCACAGTCTCAGCTGCAACGGCACCGCGATGGCACTCGCGCAAACGGTTCCCTCAATCCTGATCTTCGGCCATCGGGGGGCAGTGTCAGTGCCGTCTCCTACCCTCACCCCATGCGCAGATTGGACCCGGAGGAAGCCGGCCGTCACATGATCGAGGTCCGCCGGCTGTGGCCACTCGGCCCGTATCCCGGAGTCGACAACAAGTGGCTGTGCGAGTGCATGGTGTGCGGCAATCGCATCGAACCCCGATTCCGCCACAAGGGGCCGATGGGCTGCATCAACTGCAAGTACGCAGCCGACGCCAAGCGCCGCAGACTCGACCCTCGGGTGACAACCGGGAACATGCTCGACAAGGGGTACATGCCGACGTCTCCGTACACCGAAGCACACGTTCCATGGCCGTCGATCCATCTCGCGTGCGGCTCGGCAGTCAGCCCGTCCTACTCCAACATCATGAACGGCTGGGGCGGCTGCGATACCTGCGCGAACGCCGCACGGTCGGCCTGGCACCTGGCCGATCCTGGCGCTGCGGAAGAGGAGTTGCGAAGTTATCGCTGGACTCCACTCGTGGGGTACCCAGGGGCTCAGGAGCGATGGAAAGCCCGGCATGAAGTCTGTGGGGAAGTGTCCTACCCTCGCCTGCTCGACCTGCGGAAGTGCGCCAAGCGGGAGAACGCCCCCAAGGGTCTCGGCTGCGGGCACTGCACGGAAAAAGGGGGCTTCAAGAAGCAACGCCCGGGGTACGTCTACGTGATTTTCCACCCCGCTCTGCAGGCAGTGAAGGTGGGCATCCGCAACGAACACACCGGCCGCGTCGTCCTGCACCGACGACACGGATGGAAGCTGCTCGACGAGATCCACTTCGCTTATGGCGGTGACGCGCAGGATGCGGAGCGGGCAGTGCTGAACTACATGCGATGTGTCCTCAAGCTGCCGCCGTTCCTGACGGCGTGGGAGATGCCCCAATCCGGCCACCGCGAGACAGCGGACCGGTCCCGGCTTAATGAGACAACGCTGTGGAAGCTGGTCCAGGCGGAGGCGGCTCGGATCCGCAGCGAGACGGGACCCTCGCCGGTAGTTCCGGCACCGAGGTCGCCGATGTGTACGGAGGACTCGCAGGCAGGGAATCATCAGTGATCAAGGGCACACCCAAGTGCGCATGCTGCGGCGGGCAGAACGAGCGCAGGTTCGTCGCTAGCGGACGCGAAACGGTATGGGCTTACGTATGCGACAGCGTCAAGTGCAACGAAGACCAGCAGCAGATCGCCAAGAGAGCAGCAAGACACGGCATCACCTACGACAGGTACTCGGAGATCCATCTGAATCAGGGCGGCCGATGCCCGGTATGCGGGGAGCACCTCGGAAAGTTCGACAAGGACGTGGTGATCGACCACGACCATTCGTGTTGCCCCAAGAAGACGTCATGCGGTAGTTGCGTCAGGGGCATCCTTCATCGTCGATGCAACTCAGTGATCGGATACCTCGGGGACGATCCAGACAAATTTGAACGAATAGCCGAGTATCTCCGGGGCTACTAAGGAACCACGGCAACCGGCATACTCCTGCCCCGCAGGTCGCACCAACTAGCCAGGAGGGCATACGGCGGTGTGTGTGCCGCGCCAGGTGGTGCCGAGTTCCGCAAGTCTCTGTCGCATCGCTCCTCGCTGCTCCTCCAACTGCAGGGAGGCCGGCGAGAGCATGTAGACATTGCCCCGGTGGAGACGGAAGCCGATGTGTTCCCATCCTCGGGCGATCTTCGTGGTCACCCGGTCGAACTCCCTCTGGTTCCTCGGACGGTCGCTGCTGAGGTCAGTGACGCCCGGCGAGCATGCGATGGCACGGCAGCCGGCCATGAGCCGGTGGATCGCCTCGATGGCGAGGATGGCTCCGAGGCCGTGCCCGCGCCACGGCTCGTCCAGGGTCACCTTGTCCATGACGAGCAGGGAGGACCCCACGTACGGAAGCGAGCTGCTGGCGTCCTCGGTGAAGCCCCCTGTGCTCGGATCCAGCAGGGCCTGGGCGATCTCGTCGAGTTCTTCGGATTCCTCCTCCATGACCCGGACGGCGTTCATACCCCGGTCGAGGTGCACCCGATAGAAGGTGATCGACCCCACCGTCCCCTCCGTGTGGAGGACGGACACGTCCCAGCGTTCCAGGGTGTCGGCCTGTGGGGTGTCGGCGAGTTCATCGGTGTAGGAGATACGCAGGCGCAGCTCGGACGGGTCTCCGGGAAGCGTGGACAGTTCGGTCACTGCTGAAGCCTAGCCACGCGCAGCAGCCCGGAGAGGGCGGCGGGCAGCCGTCGGGCGACGGCCGGAGGCCCGCGGGCCGGGTCCGGGAGCGTCGAGGCCCGTGCCAGGGTTGTCTCCATGACGCCGATGATCCCCGCGCACGTCCCCGACGAGCCGCCGCTCACCTACGCCGACAGCTTCGACATACCGGTCCTGTTCCGTAACGGTCCCGCGGACAAGCCCTGGAAGCAGTGGCGGACGGCCAAGCACAAGGAGTGGAGCGCGACGGACGGGTTCCCGAAGGAGGACGGCTGGTACGCCCCGACCACCACGTGGCGGGAGATCATCAAGGCGGCCACCGAGGTCGGCCGCGACATCACCCCGCACCTGCAGAACCAGCCGCGGTACGCACACGGGGAGCTCGTCGCCCGCGTCGCCCCGCTGTACGCCTACCTCGGTGCGCACCCCTTCAAGCACCAGCCCCCCGTGCCGGGCGCTAGAGGCAACGCCGTTCAGTTAGGGCGGGGGTCGGGGCGTCAAGGGCTGCTCGTGAGCATGGTGATGCTGATGGTGGCTTTGTAGGTGGTCCGGTCGAT
>NZ_JBSGTX010000144.1:0-4822 GCF_053607625.1 Streptomyces sp. NPDC055103 | reverse complement strand
TCGGAGACGACTCCGACGACATGGTCGTCGTCGTCCACGACGGGAACACCGCTGATGTCGTGCTCGGCGAGCAGCTTCGCCACATCCCGGAACGATGCCGCGGGGACGGCGGAGACCACGTCGTCGGTCATCAGGCCGCCGACCTTCATGTGCTTCATCGCCGCGCCTCCTGTTCGAGGGTTCGGCCGGTGTGCTGTCCCGTGTCCCCACCCTCCACCGCACGCTCCGGGGCGGCGAGGGCCAAATGGTCCACCCTCAGGCCCGAACGGGCTCGTCTCTGCCTGTCCGCGCTCTGCCCCGCCCGGGTGGGACCTTTGGTCCCGTCATTGGACCCAGCGGCCCTCCGGCCACTCGGGACCAGCTGCCAGGGTGAAAGGAGTCCCTGAACCGCGTGAGGAGGAGCGATGGACGGAACCGCAGCCCGTCCCGGCCTCGGCAGGGTCGTCGTCGGCGTCGACGGATCACCATCCGCCCGCACGGCGCTGACGTGGGCGGCAGCGGAGGCGGCCCTGCGGGGCAGCACTCTCTGCCTCGTCCATGCGACCGGCACGGACACACCGGCCCCGTTTCTGTCCCAGGTGGAGATCGCCGGCAACCGGCAGGCGGGAAGGGAACTGCTCGACCGGACCGCCGAGGCGATCACGGCGCGCCACCCGGAACTGACGGTCGTCACGGAGCTCACCGCAGGCGGAGCCCCCGACGGTCTGCGCCGAGCTGCCGCCCTTACCGGCACGATCGTCGTCGGACACCGGGGCCTCGGCGGATTCTCCTCGTTGTTGCTCGGATCGGTCGGTCTCGAGGTCGCGGCCGCCGCCACCACGCCCGTGGTCGTGGTCCGCGGTACCGCGGAGTCCGTCGAGGCGGGCGTGGTTCTCGCGGCGGTGCGGGATGAGGCCGACGTGGGATGTGCCCGTGCGGCGGCACGCGAGGCCCTGCTGCGCAAGGTCCCTCTGCGGCTCCTGCACATCTGGAGTGCCGGGCTGTCCGCCCGCTCGCGAGCCGTGCTGCACAACGGCGACGACGAGATCGCCGGCGATCACGTACGCGTCATGGCCTCGGTCTCGGACCGGGTCCGGGAGGAGTTCCCGGGACTCACCGTGCACGCCGACGGTCAGGAGGGCCGCAGCGTCCCCGGGGCCCTCGTGGACGCGTCGCACCAGGCAGACCTTCTGGTCGTCGGTGGCCGGCGTTCGCCCGGATACCTCGGACCCACCATCGGACAGACCACGCTCAGCCTGCTGCAGCACGCCCACTGCCCTGTTGAGCTCATCCCCCGGCAAGGGCCCGGACACGGGAGCACGTCGTGACACGCACCAGGGATCGCCGTGACATCGTCGTCGGTGTCGACCCGGTCAAGAACGGGCACCTGGCCCTTGCCTGGGCCGCGGACGAGGCTCGATTGCGAGGCGCGGGACTGCGCCTGGTGGTCGCGGTACCCCCGCGGCGCGACACCCACCATGTCGACGACACCCCTCGCCACCTGGCACAGCGGCAGGCCGGTGCGGAAGCTCTTCGCACGGCACTCGCCTGGGCGCACGCCCGGCAGCCGGACGTCGAAGCCACTTCCTCCCTTCTTGACGGCTTCCCGGCGGCAGCCCTGGCCGCTCTGTCGAACGAGGCCGGCCTGATCGTGCTCGGATCACGACACCTCAGCCGTCCCGAGGAGTTCCTGAGCGCCGGCTCCCTGGTCGTACCGGTCACTGCGAAGGCGCACTGCCCGGTGGTCGTCGTGGGCGACGCGGAGCACGTCACGCAGGAGACGCCCTACCTCGTGGTCGGCGTCGACGGCAGCGAGTCCTCACGGGCCGCCCTGGCGTGGGCCTTCGAGGAGGCAGACCTCCGGCGCTGCGCCCTGCGGGCCGTCGCCGTCTGGCAGCCCCCCGTCTTCACCCTGCACAGCGGTGACACGCTGTTCTCCGCCGAACGCCGCCTGCTCTCGGAGACCACCGCCGGCTGGGCGGAGAAATTCCCCGACGTCCGGCTCACACACGAGGTGCTCACCGGCTCGCCCGTCGAGAACCTTGCGGACGCCGCCGAACACGCACTGGCCGTCGTCGTCGGCCGCAGGGGCCGGGGCGGGTACTCCGGGATGCGCGTCGGCTCCGTCGTCCACGGGCTGCTCCACCGCGCCCACTGCCCGGTGATCACCGTCCCCGTCGGGTGATCGGGTCATGACCGCGTCGGCAGCGGACCGGGCCCTCGCCTCGGTGCGGGACACCACGGGGCTGACCGAGTCGGAGGCCGCCCGTCGGCTGGCCGGCACGGGCCCCAACGAGGTCACCGCGAGAAGGCCCGTACGGCTCCACAGCAGGGTCCTGGCCCAACTGGCCGACCCGCTGATCATGGTGCTTCTCGGGGCCGTCGTACTGACCCTCGCGATAGGTGACCATCCCGACGCGATCGTCATCGGGCTGGTCGTCCTCGTGAACACGACCGTCGGTGTGGCACAGGAGATCCGGGCCGACAACGCCGTCGCCGCCCTCTCGGCCCTTACCGCCCCGCACGCGCGCGTGCGGCGCGACGGCGTGGTCCGCGACCTCCCGGCGGCGTCGATCGTCCCCGGTGACGTCCTCCTGGTCGGAGAGGGCGACATCGTCGCCGCCGACGCCGAACTCGCCGAGGCCTCTGCCGTCCTGGTGGACGAGTCCATGCTCACGGGGGAGTCCGTGTCCGTGGACAAGGATCCCGGTGCGACCCTGAGCGCGGGCACGGTCGTCGTCCGCGGCCGAGGCGTGGCCGTGGTCTCGGCGACCGGGGCATCCAGCGCGCTCGGCCGTATCGCGGCTCTTCTCGACGAACGCCGCGAGGCGACCCCGCTGCAGCGCCGGCTCGCCGCCCTCGGGCGCGTCCTCGCGGCCGTGACGCTCGCCCTGTGCGTCCTGGTCTTCGCCCTCGGCCTGGTGCGGGGGCTCCCGCTGGGCACGATGGCCGTCACCGCCATCAGCCTGGCTGTGGCGGCGGTCCCCGAATCCCTTCCCGCCGTCGTCACCCTGGCCCTCGCACTCGGAGCCCGGCGCATGGCCGCCCGGCACGCCCTGGTACGGCGGCTGCCCGCGGTGGAGACGCTCGGCTCAGTGTCCGTCCTCGCCACCGACAAGACCGGCACCCTGACGGAGGGCCGCATGGTCGTCCAGCACGTCTGGACACCGCGGCTGAGCGCCGAGCTCTCGGGAGTGGGGTACGAACCCGAGGGCGAGGCCCTTGTCGCCGGGAGACCGGCGGAAGCGGACGAGCTCGAACCGCTGCGTGAGCTGCTGACCGTGACTGCCCTGTGCAACGACGCCACGCTGCGCCCTGCGGACGACCGGACGCTCGACGACCGTTGGACGGCTCTGGGCGACCCCATGGAAGCCGCCCTTCTGACGGCCGCTGCCAAGACGGGCTGCCCGGAGCCGGCGGAACTGTCGGTGACCCGCCCCCGGATCGGAGAAGAGCCTTTCGACAGCCTCCGTAGACGCATGACCACCCTCCACCAGGCCGATGGAGACGGGGTGCTCGTCTGCATGAAGGGCGCACCCGAAGCCGTACTCGACCCTGCGGTCCTGCAAGATCCTCCGGACGTGCTCGCGGCGGCCCACCAGGAGGCCGCGCGCCTGGCCGCCCGTGGATACCGGGTGCTCGCAGTGGCATCGGGCGTACGGAACGACCTCCCGAGCCCGGTCGCCGAGGCGGAGTCGGGGCTCGCGCTCCTCGGCCTCGTCGCGCTCAGCGACCCGCCCAAACCGCATGCCGCAGCGACCCTCGCCTCCTGCCGTGCGGCCGGCATCACGCCCGTCCTCATCACCGGGGACCATCCGGCGACGGCTCGGGCGGTGGCGTCCCACGTCGCTCTCCTGGGCGACGGCCGCGAGACGGAAGGCCGCGTCGTCACGGGGGCGGACGTGGCCGCGGGGAGAGTCGCCGACCTCACCTCGGTGCGGGTCTTCGCCCGTACGGACCCCCAGCAGAAGCTGGACATCGTGGAGGCGTGGCGTGCCAGGGGAGCGGTGACCGCCATGACCGGCGACGGGGTCAACGACGGCCCCGCCCTGCACCGTGCCGACATCGGCGTCGCCATGGGCGCACGCGGCACGGAGGTCGCCCGGCAGGCCGCCGACCTCGTCCTCACCGACGACGAGCTCTCCACGGTCGTGGCGGCCGTAGAGGAGGGAAGGCGCGTCTACGACAACATCCGCCGCTTCCTCGTCTACGGGATGGCCGGCGGCGCGGCAGAGATCCTCGTGATGCTCATCGGCCCGCTGCTCGGGCTGCCGCTGCCACTCCGCGCCGGCCAGATCCTGTGGATCAACCTCCTGACACACGGCCTCACGGGCGTCGCCATGGGCGCCGAACCCGCGTCCCCGGGAGCTATGCACCGCCCGCCGCGCCCACCTGACCAGCACATTCTCGGCGGTGGCGCCTGGCAGAGGCTGCTCCTTCTCGCGGCCGTCGTCACGGCGGCCTCCCTCGGCGCAGGACTCGCAGCCCAGGCACTGGGCCTGGCCTGGCAGAGCGTGCTCTTCCTCGCCCTGCTCGCCGCCCAGCTGGGCGGCGCCCTGGGACTGCGCACCCGACTTCTGACCAAGGAGAACCCGTTCCTCCCCCTGTCAGTCCTCGCCTCTGCCCTTCTGGCAGCGGCAGCGCTGTACGTGCCCTTCCTGAACTCCATCCTGGAGACCGAGCCACTCGGCTGGGCGGGCGCCGGGATCGCTCTCGCGTGCGCGCCCGTCGGATTCGTCGCGGCCCGGGCCGTACGGACCGCCTTCCACCCAGGGGGCCCGGCAGGTTCATCCGGTCTACGGTGAAGGTGCGCGCTTCGGGTGCGGCCCGTGCGCTCGATGCA
>NZ_JBSGTX010000143.1:2500-5210 GCF_053607625.1 Streptomyces sp. NPDC055103 | reverse complement strand
CTTCAGAACTAACACAGTGGACGCGAGCAACTGAGGACAAGCCCTCGGCCTATTAGTACCGGTCAGCTCCACCCATTACTGGGCTTCCACATCCGGCCTATCAACCCAGTGGTCTACTGGGAGCCTTACCCTCTCAAGGAGGTGGGAATACTCATCTTGAAGCAGGCTTCCCGCTTAGATGCTTTCAGCGGTTATCCCTCCCGAACGTAGCCAACCAGCCATGCCCTTGGCAGGACAACTGGCACACCAGAGGTTCGTCCGTCCCGGTCCTCTCGTACTAGGGACAGCCCTTCTCAATATTCCTACGCGCACAGCGGATAGAGACCGAACTGTCTCACGACGTTCTAAACCCAGCTCGCGTACCGCTTTAATGGGCGAACAGCCCAACCCTTGGGACCGACTCCAGCCCCAGGATGCGACGAGCCGACATCGAGGTGCCAAACCATCCCGTCGATATGGACTCTTGGGGAAGATCAGCCTGTTATCCCCGGGGTACCTTTTATCCGTTGAGCGACGGCGCTTCCACAAGCCACCGCCGGATCACTAGTCCCGACTTTCGTCCCTGCTCGACCCGTCGGTCTCACAGTCAAGCTCCCTTGTGCACTTACACTCAACACCTGATTGCCAACCAGGCTGAGGGAACCTTTGGGCGCCTCCGTTACCCTTTGGGAGGCAACCGCCCCAGTTAAACTACCCATCAGACACTGTCCCTGATCCGGATCACGGACCGAGGTTAGACATCCAGCACGACCAGAGTGGTATTTCAACGGCGACTCCACCATGACTGGCGTCACGGCTTCAAAGTCTCCCACCTATCCTACACAAGCCGAACCGAACACCAATATCAAACTGTAGTAAAGGTCCCGGGGTCTTTTCGTCCTGCTGCGCGAAACGAGCATCTTTACTCGTAGTGCAATTTCACCGGGCCTATGGTTGAGACAGTCGAGAAGTCGTTACGCCATTCGTGCAGGTCGGAACTTACCCGACAAGGAATTTCGCTACCTTAGGATGGTTATAGTTACCACCGCCGTTTACTGGCGCTTAAGTTCTCAGCTTCGCCACACCGAAATGTGACTAACCGGTCCCCTTAACGTTCCAGCACCGGGCAGGCGTCAGTCCGTATACATCGCCTTACGGCTTCGCACGGACCTGTGTTTTTAGTAAACAGTCGCTTCTCGCTGGTCTCTGCGGCCACCCCCAGCTCACGGAGTAAATCCGATCACCAGTGATGGCCCCCCTTCTCCCGAAGTTACGGGGGCATTTTGCCGAGTTCCTTAACCATAGTTCACCCGAACGCCTCGGTATTCTCTACCTGACTACCTGAGTCGGTTTAGGGTACGGGCCGCCATGAAACTCGCTAGAGGCTTTTCTCGACAGCATAGGATCATCCACTTCACCACAATCGGCTCGGCATCAGGTCTCAGGCTTAATGCGTGACGGATTTGCCTATCACACGCCCTACACCCTTACCCCGGGACTACCACCGCCCGGGCTGGACTACCTTCCTGCGTCACCCCATCGCTTACCTACTACAAGTCTGGTTCGCCGGCTCCACCACTTTCCTTTCCCCGAAGGGTCCGGAACGGCTTCACGGGCTTAGCATCGCCTGATTCGATATTGGGCGTTTCAAAGCGGGTACCGGAATATCAACCGGTTGTCCATCGACTACGCCTGTCGGCCTCGCCTTAGGTCCCGACTTACCCTGGGCAGATCAGCTTGACCCAGGAACCCTTAGTCAATCGGCGCACACGTTTCTCACGTGTGTATCGCTACTCATGCCTGCATTCTCACTCGTGAACCGTCCACAACTAGCTTCCGCTGCTGCTTCACCCGGCACACGACGCTCCCCTACCCATCACAGCGGGCGTTGGCCCTATTGCTGCAATGACACGACTTCGGCGGTACGCTTGAGCCCCGCTACATTGTCGGCGCGGAATCACTTGACCAGTGAGCTATTACGCACTCTTTCAAGGGTGGCTGCTTCTAAGCCAACCTCCTGGTTGTCTCTGCGACTCCACATCCTTTCCCACTTAGCGTACGCTTAGGGGCCTTAGTCGATGCTCTGGGCTGTTTCCCTCTCGACCATGGAGCTTATCCCCCACAGTCTCACTGCCGTGCTCTCACTTACCGGCATTCGGAGTTTGGCTAAGGTCAGTAACCCGGTAGGGCCCATCGCCTATCCAGTGCTCTACCTCCGGCAAGAAACACACGACGCTGCACCTAAATGCATTTCGGGGAGAACCAGCTATCACGGAGTTTGATTGGCCTTTCACCCCTAACCACAGGTCATCCCCCAGGTTTTCAACCCTGGTGGGTTCGGTCCTCCACGAAGTCTTACCTCCGCTTCAACCTGCCCATGGCTAGATCACTCCGCTTCGGGTCTTGAGCGCGCTACTAAATCGCCCTATTCGGACTCGCTTTCGCTACGGCTTCCCCACACGGGTTAACCTCGCAACACACCGCAAACTCGCAGGCTCATTCTTCAAAAGGCACGCAGTCACGACCCATTGGGTAAACCCAATGAGCGACGCTCCCACGGCTTGTAGGCACACGGTTTCAGGTACTATTTCACTCCGCTCCCGCGGTACTTTTCACCATTCCCTCACGGTACTATCCGCTATCGGTCACCAGGGAATATTTAGGCTTAGCGGGTGGTCCCGCCAGATTCACACGGGATTTCTCGGGCCCCGTGCTACTTGGGTGTCTCTCA
>NZ_JBSGTX010000142.1:0-6040 GCF_053607625.1 Streptomyces sp. NPDC055103 | reverse complement strand
GTCCGCTTCCACGACGCCCTCCAGACCCTGAACACCGAAGGCGTCACCACCCTCCTCGAAATCGGACCCGACGGCGTACTCTCCGCAATGGCCGAGGGCGCCGGGGTCTCCGTGCCCGCGCTGCGCAGGAACCGGGACGAGGAGCAGAGCCTGCTGACCGCGCTCGCCACGCTCTTCGTCCACGGCGCCGACGTCGACTGGACCCGGGTGCGCGCGGGGGCCACCGGGCGCCGCGTACCCCTGCCCACGTACGCCTTCCAGCGCCGCCGGCACTGGATCGACGGCGGCCGTCCTCCGGCGGGCGCTCCGGACCCGGCTCCCGCCCAGGCCGCAGAGGCCTCCCAGATGCGGTCCGGGCCCTCGCGGGACGTCCGGGACGTCACCCGGCTCGTGTCCGCGCACGTCGCCGCCGTCCTGGAGTACGGCGAGGACCAGCGCGTCGACCTCCGGCTGCCGTTCAAGGACCTCGGCTTCGACTCGCTCATGGCGGTCGAGCTGCGCGACCGGCTCGGGGCCGCCACCGGGCTGCCGCTGTCCAGCGGGCTGCTCTTCGACCACCCCACGCCCGCCGCCCTCGTCTCGCATGTGGAACGGGAGCTGGCCGGGGATCAGGACGGGGAAGGGGAGGCTGTTCTCCCCGGTGCCCCGGCGGACGACGGCGAGCCCATCGCGATCGTCGCCATGGCCTGCCGCTACCCGGGCGGCGTCGCCACGCCCGAGGACCTGTGGGAGCTGGTCGCCGAGGGGCGCGACGCGATCTCCGGCTTCCCCGTGGACCGGGGCTGGGACGAGGACTTGTACGACCGGGACCCGGACCGCACGGGCAGGAGTTCGGTTCGCGAGGGCGGCTTCCTGCACGACGCCGGCCTGTTCGACGCCGGGTTCTTCGGGATCTCGCCGCGCGAGGCGCTCGCCATGGACCCGCAGCAGCGGCTGCTCCTGGAGACCGCCTGGGAGGCGGTCGAGCGCGCCGGGATCGACCCGCAGGGCCTGGCGGGCAGCCGGACCGGTGTGTTCGTCGGAGCGACCGCGCTCGACTACGGTCCCCGGCTGCACGAGGCCCCCCGCAGCGTCGAGGGCCACCTCCTGACCGGCAGCACCAGCAGTGTCATGTCCGGCCGCATCGCCTACCAGCTCGGGCTCGTCGGGCCCGCCATCACCGTGGACACCGCCTGTTCGTCCTCGCTGGTGGCGCTGCACATGGCCGTGCGGTCCCTGCGGCAGGGCGAGACGACGCTCGCGCTCGCCGGGGGCGTGACCGTGATGTCGGCGCCCGGGATGTTCGTCGAGTTCTCGCGGCAGCGCGGGCTGGCGGCGGACGGGCGCAGCAAGTCGTTCTCGGCGGACGCGGACGGCACCTCGTGGTCCGAGGGCGTGGGCCTGCTGCTGCTCGAAAGGCTGTCCGACGCGCGGCGGAACGGGCACCAGGTCCTCGCCGTGCTGCGCGGCTCCGCCGTCAACCAGGACGGCGCCTCCAACGGCCTCACCGCCCCCAACGGGCCCTCGCAGCAGCGCGTCATCCGGCAAGCCCTCGCCGACGCCCGGCTCACCCCCGCCGACGTCGACGCCGTCGAGGCCCACGGCACCGGCACCCGGCTCGGCGACCCCATCGAGGCCGAGGCGCTCCTCGCCACCTACGGGAGTGGGCGGCACGAGCGGGAGCCCGTGTACCTGGGCTCGCTGAAGTCGAACATCGGGCACGCACAGGCCGCCGCGGGAGTCGGCGGGGTCATCAAGATGGTGCAGGCGATGCGGCACGGCATGCTGCCCCGGACCCTGCACGTCAGCGAGCCGACCCCGCGCGTCGACTGGTCGTCCGGTGCCGTCGAACTGCTCGGCGAGGCCCGCCCGTGGCCCGAGACGGGCGGCCCGCGCCGCGCCGCCGTCTCCTCCTTCGGCATCAGCGGAACGAACGCGCACGTGATCATCGAACAGGCCGAGGGAGGCGCGGCCACTCTCCCGACCGACACCGACACCGACACCGACTCCGATGCCGGCACCGACTCCGGCAGCACCGTCCCCGTGCTCTGGGCGCTCTCCGCGCGCGACGAGGACGCGCTGCGGGCGCAGGCCGTGCGGTTGCGGCAGCACCTCGCCGGGCGGGACGGGGTGCGCCCCGAAGACGTCGGGCGCTCGCTCGTCACCACGCGGGCGACCTGGGACGAGCGGGCCGTCGTGACGGGCCGCACCACCGGGGACCTGCTCGCCGGGCTCGACGCGCTCGGCGCCGGCGGCGTGGCCGTGGGCGATCCCCGGGTCGTGACCGGCAGCGCGGCCCGCGCCGGACGCACGGCGTTCCTCTTCACCGGGCAGGGCGCCCAGCGCGCCGGCATGGGGCGCGAACTGTACGAGGCACGGCCGGAGTTCGCCGCCGCCCTCGACGAGGTGTGCGCGGCCCTCGACCCGCACCTGGAACTCCCCCTGCGCGACGTGATGTTCGGCGCGGAGGAGGCCGACGGGCCGCTGCACGAGACCCGCTACACGCAGCCCGCGCTGTTCGCCCTGGAGGTGGCGCTGTTCCGGCTTCTCGAGCGCGACGGGTTCGTGCCCGACGCCGTGGCCGGGCACTCGATCGGCGAGCTGGCCGCCGCCCACGCCGCGGGGGTGCTGTCCCTTGAGGACGCCGCCGCGCTGGTCGCGGCCAGGGGCCGGCTGATGCAGTCGGCGCGCCCCGGCGGGGCGATGGTCGCGATCCAGGCGACGGAGGCGGAGCTCGTACCGGATCTCGCGGAGTACGCGGGGCGGCTCGCGCTCGCGGCCGTCAACGGGCCGGACTCCGTCGTCGTCTCCGGTGACGCGGACGCCGCCGGGGAACTCGCGACGCGCTGGGCCGGGCGCGGGCGCAAGACCCGTGCGCTGCGGGTCAGCCATGCCTTCCACTCGCCGCACATGGACGGGGTGCTGGACGAGTTCCGGCGGGTCGCGGCCTCGCTGACGTACCACGCTCCCCGGATTCCCGTCGTGTCGACCGTGACCGGCGCGGTCGCGACCGCGGACGAGCTGTCCTCGCCCGCCTACTGGGCGGAGCAGATCCGTCAGGCCGTACGGTTCCACGACGCGGTCCGCACCCTGGAGGACGACGGCACGACCGTCTTCGTCGAGGTCGGCCCGGACGCCGTCCTGACCGCCCTGGCCACGGGCTCCTTCACCTCCGGGGACTCCACCGCCCTCGCCCTGCTGCGGGCGGGGCGCCCCGAGACCGACACGTACACCGCCGGTCTGGCCCGCGCCCACGTCGTGGGCGCGCGCGGCGACCTCGCGGCGCTGTACCCCGGGGCCGCACGGGTCGACCTGCCCACGTACGCCTTCCGGCGGGAGCACTACTGGCTGGCGGCGGAGACCCGGACGGACGCCCGTGGTCTCGGGGTGGACCCGGCGGGCCACCCGCTGCTGGGCTCGGCGGTCGAGCTGGCCGGGCGCGAGGAGCTGCTGCTCACCGGCCGGCTGGCGCCGGGCAGCCATCTGTGGCTGGCCGACCACCGGATCGGCGGGACGGTCCTGGTGCCCGCCACCGCCTTCCTCGAACTCGCGGTCGCCGCAGGCGACCTGGCCGGTGCGGGACGGGTCGCCGAACTGACCCTGGAGGCGCCCCTCGCGCTGACCGGGCGGGCCGGGGTCCGTGTCCAGGTGGCGGTGGCCCCGGCGGACGCGGCAGGGCTGCGGTCCTTCACGATCCACTCCCGGCCGGAGGACCGGCCGGAGGACCGGGCGGGAGACCCGTCGGAAGAACCGTCCGGCGACGACCCGGCCCGGCCGTGGACCAGGCACGCCTCCGGTTCGCTGGCCATCGGCCCGGCCGCCGTTCCCCCGGCGGACGAGGACCTGACCCGGTGGCCGCCGGAGGGCGCGGTCGCGGAACCCCTCGACGGCGTGTACGAGCGGCTGGCCGAGCTGGGCTACGCGTACGGCCCCGCCTTCCAGGGCCTGCGGGCCGTGTGGCGCGGGGACGGCGGCGTGACCTACGCCGAGGTCGCCCTCGACGCCGGACAGCACGAGGCCGCCGCGCGGTTCGGGGTCCATCCCGCGCTGCTCGACGCGGTGCTGCACCCGCTCGTCCTGGACGCGGCCGACCCGGAGCGGCCCGACCTGATCCGGCTGCCGTTCTCGTGGACCGGCGTCACCCTGCACGCGGCGGGCGCGACGACGGTCCGGGTGCGGCTGACGCCGGCCGGGCGGGACACGGTCACGCTGGCCGTCGCCGACGGCTCGGGTGCGCCCGTCGCCACCGTCGAGTCGCTGGCCCTGCTGCCGGTCGCCAAGGACCGGGTGCCGCGCCCGGAGGACGGGCGGACCGCCGGGGGGCTCTTCCGGATGGAGTGGCCGGCGGTCGCCCCCGGCGACGGCGCGGACCTCCGAATCGCCGCCGTCACCGGGTCCGACGCCCAACTCCCCGACGCCGACGTCCTGCTCGTCCGCGCCGACGGGCTCGGCGGCAACAGGCCCGGCGCCGACGGCGGGGCGGAGGACGACCCGTACGTCCTCACCCAGCGCGTCCTGGAACTGGTCCAGCGGTGGCTGGCCGACGAGCGCTCCGCGGATTCCCGGCTGGTGCTCGTGACCGAGCGTTCCGTCGCCGTGCTCCCCGGCGACGAGGTCACCGGCCTGGCCACGGCATCCGTGTGGGGCCTGATCCGCTCCGCGCAGTCCGAGCACCCCGGCCGGCTGACGCTCCTGGACGTCGACGGGCCCCGCGCCGCCGACGACCCGCTCGTTCGCGCCGCCGTCGCCACCGGCGAACCGCAGCTCGCGCTGCGCGGCGACACCCTGCACGTGCCCCGGCTCGCCCGGCACGGCGGGCCCCCGGCCGCCGACGGGCCCCGGACCGTGCCCGGCACGGACGGCACCGTCCTCATCACGGGCGGCACCGGCGGGCTCGGCGCGCTCGTCGCCCGCCACCTCGTGACCGCCCACGGCGCCCGGGACCTGATGCTGGTCAGCCGTCGGGGCGCGGACACGCCGGGCGCCGACACCCTCGTCTCCGAACTCGCCGGTCTCGGCGCCCGGGTGAACGTCGTCGCCGCGGACGTCTCCGAACGCGCCGAGGTGGCCGCCCTGCTCGAACGGGTCGCGCCGGACCGTCCGCTGACCGCCGTCGTGCACACGGCCGGCGTCCTCGACGACGCCACCGTGGAGGCGCTCGACGCCGGCCGGCTGCGGGCCGTGCTGCGTCCCAAGGTCGACGCCGCCCGCCACCTGCACGAGCTGACCCGGGGTCTCGACCTGCGCGCCTTCGTGCTCTTCTCCTCGGTGTCCGGCATCACCGGCACCGCCGGGCAGGCCAACTACGCCGCCGCCAACACCTATCTCGACGCGCTCGCCGCACACCGCCGCTCCCTCGGCCTGCCCGCCGTCTCGCTGGCCTGGGGCCTGTGGGACGGCACCCACGGCATGGGGGCGCGGCTCGGGGACGCCGACCTGGCGCGCTGGGCGCGGGCCGGGGTGACCCCGCTCGACCCGGAGACCGGGCTCGCGCTGCTGGACGCCGCGCTGGCCGCCGGGGACGCCCTCTCCGTACCGGCGCTGCTCGACCCGGCGCGGGTGCGGGGCGCGGACGGGCTGCCGCCCGCCGTGCTGCGCGGTCTGGTACGGCCCCGGCGCGCGGCGCGCGCTACGGCGGCGGGACCGGCGGCCGGGGACGGCGCGTGGGCTCCGCGGATCGCCGCGCTGCCGGAGCGGGAGCGGGCCGACGCGGTCCTGGACCTCGTGCGCACGGTGGTCGCCGGGGTGCTCGGGCACGCCGACGCGAGCCGTCTCGATCCCGGACGCGCCTTCAAGGACCTCGGGTTCGACTCGCTGGCCGGGGTCGAGCTGCGGAACCGGCTCAACGCGGCCACCGGTCTGCGGCTGCCCGCGACGACCGTCTTCGACCACCCCTCCCCGGCGTCGCTCGCGGCCCACCTGCACGAGCGGGTCGCCGGCGAGGGGACCGTCGCGGCGGCCCCCGCCCCGGGGGGGCGGGGGGGGGGCGCCCCCCCACAACCCCACGCCCACCACGGGCAGTCCAGCCGCCTCCCCCGCGGGGTGCGGGCCCCCCCGGGCC
>NZ_JBSGTX010000141.1:0-6078 GCF_053607625.1 Streptomyces sp. NPDC055103 | reverse complement strand
CCATCAACACCCTGCGCCGGACCGGGCGACGGAACATCGCCGCCGGCCTCCGGCACCTCTCCTACCAGCCACACGTCCGGCCCCTCGACCTCATCGGCCTGCCCTGACCAGCGCAACTACAAGATCATGCGACTTTGCAACAGCCCTGGCCTCCTTATGCCCGCATCCCCGCCCGAATTCGCAGGCACATCAGCGTCTTCCGGGCCGCTGCACCTCGCCGTCGCGCTCGACGGCGCGGGCTGGCACCCTGCCGCCTGGCGCGAGCCGGGTGCCCGGCCCGGCGAGCTCTTCACGGCCTGCTACTGGTCCGATGTCGTGACCGAGGCCGAAGCCGGACTGCTCACTTCGTCACCTTCGAGGACGCTCTCGCCCTCCAGTCGTCCTCGGCGGACGGGCCCGACGGGCGCACGGACCAGGTCCGTGGGCGGCTGGACGCGGTACTCACCGCCGCCCGCGTCGCACCGCTGACCCGGCACATCGGCCTGGTCCCGACCGTGACCGCCACCCACACCGAGCCGTTCCGCTTATCCAAGGCGATCGCCACCCTGGACCACGTCAGCGGAGGACGTGCGGGCCTGCGCATCCGGGTGTCGCAACTGGACCACGAAGCCCGGCACTTCGGACGCGGGGCAGCCTCTCTGCCGGACGCGGAGGCGTTCGAGGAGGCCGCCGACCATGTCGAGGCGATCCGCAGGCTGTGGGCCAGCTGGGACGACGACGCCGAGATCCGGGACGTGGCCACCGGCCGGTTCGTCGACCGCGACAAGCTGCACTACATCGACTTGGAGGGCCGCCACTTCAGCGTCAGAGGACCGTCGATCACTCCCCGTCCGCCGCAGGGGCAACCCATCGTCAGCGCTGCGAGCGCTGCGGGTGCTCTCGGCGACGCCAGTACGGCGTACGGCCTCATCGCCCGGTCCACGGACGTCGGGTACCTCGCCGTGCGCGACGCCGCCGGGGCCCGTGCCGCGGTCGCGGAGATCCGGCAAGCCCGTGAATCCGCCGGGCTCTCGGCGCAGCCGCTGCACCTCTTCGCGGACCTCACCGTGTTCCTGGACGAGGACGCCCCGGCGGCCGACGCGCGCCGCAGTCGCCTCGACGCGCTCGCGGGCGCCCCGTACAGCAGTGAAGCCGCAGTCTTCACCGGGACGTCCGCGCAGCTGGCGGACCTGCTCCAGGACTGGCGGACGGCCGGTCTGTCGGGATTCCGGCTGCGACCGGGAGTGGTCGCCCACGACCTGCCCGCGATCACCCAGGGGCTGGTACCGGAGCTCCAGCGGCGAGGGGTCTTCCGCCGTGGATACGAGGCGGACACCCTGCGCGGACTGCTGGGCCTGGAGCGCCCGGCCAGCCGCTACGCCGCCCACCCCGCCGCCTGATCCCGGAATCGAAGGACCCGCCATGAGCAGCAAGCCACTCAAGCCCATCCATCTCACGGCTCACTTCCCAGGTGTCAACAACACCACCGTGTGGAGCGACCCGGCGGCCGGCAGCCACATCGACTTCGACTCGTTCGTCCACTTCGCGCAGACCGCCGAACGCGCCAAGTTCGACTTCCTCTTCCTCGCCGAGGGGCTCCGGCTCCGCGAACAGGGTGGAAAGGTCCACGACTTGGACGTCGTCGGACGACCCGACACCTTCACGGTGCTCGCCGCCTTGGCGGCCGTCACCGAGCGGCTCGGGCTGACCGGCACCATCAACTCCACCTTCAACGAGCCCTACGAGGTGGCCCGCCAGTTCGCCTCGCTGGACCACCTTTCCGAAGGCCGGGCCGCGTGGAACGTCGTCACCTCCTGGGACGCATTACCGGCGAGAACCTCCGGCGCGGCGGGTTCCTGGCGCGTGAGGAGCGCTACTCCCGAGCGAAGGAGTTCCTGACGACCGCGACGGAGCTCTTCGACTCCTGGGACGGCTCGGAGGTCGTCGCCGACCCCGTGTCGGGCACCTTCCTCAGAGACGCGAAGGCCGGGGCCTTCGCCCACCACGGGAGGCATGTCGACATCGAGGGCCACTTCAATGTGCCGCGCAGCCCGCAGGGCCGGCCGGTGATCTTCCAGGCGGGCGACTCCGACGAGGGCCGAGAGTTCGCCGCTTCCCAAGCCGACTCGATCTTCGGCCGGCACGCGACCCTCGACGAGGGGCGGAAGTTCTACGCCGACGTCAAGGGCCGCCTTCCCCGGTACGGCCGCTCACCGGACGAGTTGAAGATCCTGCCCGCGGCCACCTTCGTCCTCGGCGACATCGACGCCGAGGCACACGAGATCGCCCATGAGGTCCGCCGCCTCCACGTCAGCGGGCAGACCGCGATCAGATACCTGGAGCACGTATGGGAACCGGGACCTGTCTGCCTACGACCCGGACGGCCCGCGGCCCGACATCGACCCCGAGGCCGGCGAGAACACGATCGCCCTCGGCCGGGCGAGCGTCCGCCAGTTCCGCGACCCGCTGGACACCGTCCGGCAGTGGCGCGACCTCGCCGAGGCCAAGAACCTGTCGATCCGCGAGCTCGTCATCGCGACCACGTCCCGGCAATCCTTCGTAGGCTCCGCCGCCACGGTCGCCGAGGCGATCAACGACCTGGTACAGGCGGACGCGGCCGACGGGTTCATCCTGGTCCCCCACATCACGCCGGGCGGCCTGGACAGGTTCGCGGACACCGTCGTCCCGCTGCTCCAGGAGCGCGGAGTCTTCCGCTCCGCGTACGAGGGCGTCACCCTGCGCGACCACCTCGGGCTCTCTGTCCCCGGCGCCGAAGCGGTGGCCCGGCAGGCCGAGCTCTCGGCATAGCGGCGCTTTCCGGCCAACATCCCGACAGTTTCGACCCTCCGCACAACCGGGCATCCAGCTCCTTCCTCTCACGGGACGGGCGCAGCGAATGCCTGCCGTCGCTCCGGCGGGACGTGTTCACGTCCCGTCGGACCGGGTGGCCGGCCGTCCGCTTCCTTGTCACAGCACCGGGAGAACGAGGGATCGATGACCACCACACGCACCATTCGGCTGCGGCGTCCGCTGCTCGCCGGCACCACGGCGGTGGCCGCCATGGCCGTGACGGTCGGCTTCATGGCCGCCACGCCGGACCAGGCGAAGGCGGCGACGGGGCCCAGACTCAGTCTCATCGCCGCTACCGGCTCGGTCACGCTCACCTCGTGGAAGGAGGAGCCGGGCGTCTATCTGGACCTGGGCACCTACCTGACCGCGGAGGGAACACCACTGGAGTTCAAAGTGACCCGGAAGTCCTACAAGGACCCGGTGACCATCACCCAGACCCTCTACGAGGGCGGCAAGGCCAAGGCCAAGACGCTGCCTCTGGGCACAGTGAAGGACTTCTCCGGGCTTCCCGGGTTCGCGGAGATCACCGTCACCGACAAGGCGGGCAAGAAGGTCGTCAGCCGGACGGAGAGCTTCTGCCCGAACAACGCGAGCGGACGCGTCCGACCCGACGCCCCCTCCACCTCGAAGTATCCGGAGAGCTGTCCCACCAACCCGTTCACCCTCGATTCCGTGTGGGGCGTCGAGAAGGGGTGGGCCGCCAACACCTACAGCGGTTCCTACACCCAGCCGGTGAAGCTCGCCGCCGGCACGTACACGGCCAGGATCGGGGTCGCCAAGAAGTACCGGGACCTCCTCGGGATCGCCGACAGGCCCGCGACCGTGAAGCTCACCGTCCAGGAGCGCAGTTGGGAGGACGGCGCCGGCGCCGCGTCCGCCCGGTCGGCCACCGCCGGGGAACACGCCGGGCACGGAACGGCCCACCAGACCCCGGCCGGTCACGCCGGGCACGGGTCGGCGCACGCTCAGACCCCCGCCCAGGCCGGCGCACCGGAGACCAGTGGCGCGGGTACCTCGTACAACGTGGGCCACGGGCCGCTGAAGGCCGCGCCGCCGGCCGTGCCGTGGGCGGTGAAGAGGCAGCAGGCGGCGCGTGCCGACATGCGGGCCGGTGACACCACAGGGCAGACCGACGGCTCGCGCCAGGCGCCCGCCCTCACACCGCGCTCCCAGCGGCCCAGCGGGACTCCCGCCGTCCCGAACGTCCCCAAGCCCGACCTGCGGTCGCTGCCGGCATACGGCATCACCATCAGCGACGGTGGCCAGGACATCCCGGGCAAGGACTACCTGGCCTTCAGCGCCAACGTGTGGAACGCCGGTCCGGCCCAGCTCGTGGTGGACGGCTTCCGCTCGCCCGGGAAGGCCAAGATGGACGCCTACCAGTACTTCTACGACGCCGCGGGCAAGCAGGTCGGCTACACCCCGACCGGCACCATGGAGTGGGACCCGCGTCCCGGCCACGTGCACTGGCACTTCACCGACTTCGCCAGCTACCGGCTGCTGAAGGCGGACAAGAAGGAAGCGGTGCGCAGTGGCAAGGAGGCCTTCTGCCTGGCCAACACCGACGCCGTCGACTACACGGTGAAGAACGCCAACTGGCACCCGTTCAACACCGACCTGGCCACCGCCTGCGGCCAGGAGAACTCCATCTCCGTCCGCGAGGTGCTGGACGTCGGATCAGGCGACACCTACACCCAGGACCTGCCGGGCCAGTCGTTCGACATCACGGACGTGCCCAACGGCACCTACTACATCCAGGTGCTGGCCAATCCGGCCAAGCGACTGAAGGAGACCAACCTCGACAACAACAGCGCGCTGCGGAAGGTCATCCTCGGCGGCGCCCCCGGCCGACGGACCGTGACCGTCCCCGCGCACGACCTCGTGAACGCGAACTGATCCGAGAGGACGGGTGGCGCGCAGCAGCTGTGCCACCCGCCCTCGTTGGGCCAAGGCAACCGCAGTGACGTACGTACATATCGGGGCCCGCATGGGCGGCAAAGAATCGTCCGCTGCCGCGGCCCGACCACTTTTGGCGGTGGCTCCGGAGGCGGTCGGTGCTGGGGCTGAGTGGCCCGGCCGAGTGAACGATCCGTTGGACGCAGACGGCCCGGCGTGCATGCGCAGGGTGTGTGAGCCATGGGGCTGCGTTCCCCGGGCATCCCAGGCGTGACCTTTGCCGCAGGGTGGCTCGGGGTCGCCTTCCGCGTCATGCGGGGTCCTTCGGGATGCGGTGACCGTCGTGGGAGCCGAGGCTGGTGGCATGGAGATCATGGTGGTGCAGGAACTGCGCAAGGAGACAGCCGGGGACTTCGGGTCCGGCGATCCTGCGGCACGCATCGAGGCGGTCCATGTCGTGCCCGTGGAACCGGGTGACCGGACTCTCTGCGGCATGCCGGCCGAGGACATGGAGCGATTGTCCTATCAGCCCAGCGGCCCGGACGTGCCCTGGCTGCCTGCCGACAAACGGGACTGGGAATGCTCCAGCTGCGCAGAGGCGCTCCGTGCCGCGTGAACGGTTCGGACTGCGGCGTCCGGCCCGCGGCGCGTAAGCACCAGCGGTGCGTGGGACACCGGGCGGTCAGGCGGAGGGCGGGTGGATACGGTCCCGGCCCCTGCGTCGCGGTATGCGCGGCGGAGACGTGCCGGGCGCCGAGTCCTTTCGACTGACCCAGAGGCCTCTCCAGCTCCTGCCACAGCGGGTGTCCCGTCCCCCGGAAGGTGGAGGCCGCCCACTTTGGCGGACGATGTGCGGCAGCCGCGTACGAAACAGCATGTACGTCATGACGACAGCCACTCATCCTCTCCCTGCCTTCGCGCCTGCGCCTGTCTGGGCTCGCCGGCCGCCCACGCCGTCGCCCTGGGCGCGGTTCCGTCCGGTCTGTGGCGTATAGCCATGGCCTGTGGTGTCTACGTGGGCTACAGAGACCAAGTGCTGCGCGGCGTCTTCGACATCCCGGGATGGGGCATCGCGTACGTCGTCGGCCTCTCCGTCCTTGCCGAGGCAGCCGCTCTGTTTCCGCTGGTCCCTGGTCGAGTCCCGCAAGGTGGTCGCGGTCCTCGGCCGTACGGTCGAGCTCACCGCCACCCAAAGGAACGGGAGAGCACCCGCGGGCTCCCTTCGGTGACCCGGACCCCACGCCGTGCGGGTCGCCGAGGCCTAGACGAGTCATTCCGAATGATCAGTGGTCGTAGGCGATCAGTGATCGTGTGACCGGCTGGCGGGTCTTGTGGTTGTGCCAGATCGCGGCG
>NZ_JBSGTX010000140.1:0-7208 GCF_053607625.1 Streptomyces sp. NPDC055103 | reverse complement strand
TTCGGGGTAGTTCTTCCGCTTTGCCACCTTGGATCACTTCCCCTGGATGACGAAACATCCAGCGTCCAGGTGTCGGAATTTCGGGGGTCACTCCAGTTCAAGGTCGTACCGATATACATGCCAGCCAACGGAGTTGGCGACTACGTCGTCTTCTTCAGCAACAAGCACGCGTCCACTACAACAGCTTCGCGGCTATAGAACGGTGGCGTACCGGCTCGCGTACCAGTGCCCGATCGCGTCCCGGAAGTCGCCGAGCCGCCAGTCCGTGTAGCCGAAGACCCCGTGGTCGACGCGCTCGCGCAGCGCGGCAAGGACCTCGGGCGGGGAGGCGAAGTCCATGTCGGAGATGGTGAAGGGGAGCAGGTCGGGGACGCCGAAGCGGTCCGCGATGCCGTCCCACTGGACCGACCAGGTGCCGTGCCGGTCTATCTCACGGTCGAAGTCGTACAACGGGCCCTCCGCCCTCTCGTCGACGCACGAGAGCCCGGCACCTCGGGGAGGTGCCGGGCCCGTCGTTCACAGGCTTGCTTCAGCCACTCGCTTCAGCCCGCTTGCTTCAGCTGCTTACTTGAGCTTCGTGCCGGTCGAGCGGAGCGCGGCACACGCCTCGGTCACGCGGACGGCCATGCCGGCCTCGGCCAGCTTGCCCCAGGTGCGCGGGTCGTAGGTGGACTTCTTGCCGACCTCGCCGTCGACCTTCAGGACACCGTCGTAGTTGCGGAACATGTGGTCCACGACCGGACGGGTGAAGGCGTACTGGGTGTCGGTGTCGAGGTTCATCTTCACGACGCCGTTCTCCAGCGCGGTGGCGATCTCCTCGGCGGTCGAGCCCGAGCCGCCGTGGAAGACGAAGTCGAACGGGTTGACCTTGCCGAACTTCTCGGCGACGCCCGCCTGGAGGTCCTTGAGGAGCTCGGGGCGGAGCACGACGTTGCCCGGCTTGTAGACGCCGTGCACGTTGCCGAAGGACGCGGCGAGCAGGTAGCGGCCCTTCTCGCCCAGGCCGAGGGCCTCGGCGGTGCGGATCGCGTCGTCGACGGTGGTGTACAGCTCGTCGTTGATCTCGTGGGTGACGCCGTCCTCCTCGCCACCGGTCGGGGTGATCTCGACCTCAAGGATGATCTTGGCGGCGGCGGCCTGCGCGAGCAGCTCCTGGCCGATGGCCAGGTTGTCGGCGAGGGTCTCGGCGGAGCCGTCCCACATGTGCGACTGGAACAGCGGGTTCTCGCCACGGGCGACGCGCTCGGCCGAGACGGCCAGCAGCGGACGGACGTAGCCGTCCAGCTTGTCCTTCGGGCAGTGGTCGGTGTGCAGCGCGACCGTGATGTCGTACTTCGCGGCGACGATGTGCGCGAACTCGGCCAGGGCAACGGCGCCCGTGACCATGTCCTTGTTGTACTGGCCGCCCAGGAACTCGGCTCCACCGGTCGAGATCTGGATGATGCCGTCGCTCTCGGCCTCAGCGAAGCCGCGCAGCGCAGCGTGCAGGGTCTGGGTCGAGGTCACATTGATGGCCGGGTAGGCGAACTTGCCTGCCTTCGCCCGGTCGAGCATCTCGTTGTAGACCTCGGGGGTTGCGATGGGCATTCGTCCGCTCCTTGTGATGTGCGGGGTGTGTGCGTTGCTGTCCCTGACCTGGGGGCGACGTCATCGTCGCCCCCATCCTTCCAGACTCTCGTCCTGGCTCCCACGGGCGTGGCACACCAAGGGGCGGGGCGTTTCACGTGAAACACCCCGCCCCTGGGTAAAAATGCAGGTCAGGACCGCTTTCGCCAGGGTCCAGGACCTAAGTCACGACTTCGCGGCGGTTACGCCAGGCCGAGATCGTCCAGCTGGTAGCCGGTGAGGTACGGCAGACCCGCCTCGGCGATCGCGCCGGCCGCGCCCCGGTCCACGATCGTGGCCACGGCCACGACCTCGCCGCCCGCCTCACGGACGGCCTCGACGGCCGTCAGCGGGGAGCCGCCGGTGGTCGAGGTGTCCTCGACGACGAGGCAGCGACGGCCCTTCACGTCCGTGCCCTCGATACGGCGCTGCATGCCGTGCGCCTTCTGCGCCTTCCGTACGACGAAGGCGTCGAGGCGCTGTCCGCGCGCGGCGGAGGCGTGCAGCATCGAGGTCGCGACCGGGTCGGCGCCCAGGGTCAGACCGCCGACGCAGTCGAAGTCCAGATCGGCGGTGAGGTCGAGCATGACCTGCCCGACCATCGGCGCGGCCTCGCCGTCCAGCGTGATCCGGCGCAGGTCGATGTAGTAGTCGGCTTCCAGACCCGACGAGAGGGTCACCTTGCCGTGCACCACGGCCTTGTCCTTGATCTGCTGGAGCAGCTCAGCGCGTACGTCAGTCATGGTCAGCAGCTTAAGGGGCGTCCGCTTACGGCCGCCCACCGTCGCTTGTGGTCGCTTGCGGGTACTTGCGGCCGCTCACCGTCGCTCACGGCCGTCGCCAGCTCCAGACGCTCTCGACCTCCAGCGGGTCGATCGGGGTGACGAGGCGCGGGAGGGTGTTGAGGCCGTTCGGCGGGCCGGACTGCGGCTCGACGCAGACCGCCTCCGCCGGCTCGTCGTAGATCACGACCCACTCGGCGCGGCTGGTGACCTTCAGCTCCAGCTCCTCCGGCCAGGTGAGGGTGACGTCGACGCCGTCGGGCATCCCGAAGCAGTCGTCCCAGGGGCCGGGGAGCGGGTCGATCCGGCGGCCGGTGGGGAGGTGGTTCTCGCCGCGCTCCTCCTGCCAGGCGGGCGTGAAGTCGAGCCGTACGTCCTGGCCGCCCTGGCCGAGGTTGCGCAGGAACCAGGGGTGCCAGCCGACCTGGGCCGGGAAGGAGGCGTCGTAGGTCTCGACCCCGAACCGGAGGGTGAGGGAGTCCTCGGCCAGCTCGAAGACCTGGGTGACCCGGCCCTTGTACGGCCACGGGTCCCCGAGCTCGCAGGTGAAGACCGCCTCCGTCTCCGAGACGCGGGCGGTCTTCCAGGCGAGGTCGCGGACAGTGCCGTGGATGGCGTGCGGGGGTGCGTTGACCGGCAGCTGGTGCGTGGTCGCCCCGTCGCGGAAGCGACCGTTCTCGGTCCGCCCGCACCAGGGCACCATTGGGAAGCTCCCGAACCGCTCGCCCTGGCGCAACACCTCGGTCCCGCCGATGCGCAGGCCCTCGATCCGGCAGCCGTGCTCGGGGCTGATGGTCAACTCGGCGTCGCCCGCCGTCAGTCGCGTCTGCATGCTCACACCCCGACCCTAATCGCGACGGGCCGGTTCAGCGGCGTCGGCGCAGAGCCCGTCCGACGACGACGGCGGAGGCGATGGCGAGCGCGGCGGCGGGGGCGATCCAGCGGAGGGTGGCGGTCGCGCTGGTGGCCTCGGGCGCGGGGACGGGGGCGTACCGGCCGCGCGGCGGGGCGTGGTCGACCTCCTCGGCACTGCGCCCGATCATGGTCCGCCGCGCGTGGGCGGCCTCGGCGGCGGGCTGCGGGGACGGGAACTCGATCGGGGTGGTGCCGAAGTCCTCATCGAGGCGGGGGTCGAGGGAGGAGGGCGGGACGGGCGCGTCGAAGACGGAGGAGCGACCGGGCTCCTCGACACCGTCGTCCACCCCGTCGTGATCGGAGTCGGAGTCGGAGTCGGGTTCGGAGTCGGAGGCGGGTTCGGAGTCGGAGGCGGGTTCGGAGTCGGAGGCGGAGTCCGAGTCGGAGGCGGAGTCCGAACTGGAGGCGGAGTCCGAGGCGGAGGCGACCTCCTCCCCTGCCACCGGCTCCTCCCGTGCCACCGGCGCCTCGGGCTCCTTCGGCTCCCCCATCAGCGCGGCGAGGGCCTCCACGAACTTGTCGAGCAGCTTGGCACCCGCCGTTGCCCGGGCCTCGTCCGTCGCCTCGGCGAGCCGGCCGGCCGCCGTCAGCGCGCCGGTGAAGCCGATGCTCGTGCCCTCGTCCACCGGGGTGAGGACGACGGTCAGGGAGAGCTCGGCCGAGCCCTTGCCCCGGGCCTCGGCGCCCTTCCCCTCGTAGGTGATGGCGCCGTCCCGCTCGACGACCCGCAGGGCGCCCCGGTAGGTGATGGTGTGGCCGCCGACCCGGACCTTGAGCCGGCCCGCGAGGGGGCCCGCCTCCGCGTCGGCGTCCCGCTGGAGGCCGGGCACACAGCGGGCCACCCGGGCCGGGTCCGTGAGCGTCGCGCGCAGGGCCTCGGCCGGGACCGGAACGAACACCTCATGCTCCATGGAAGCCGAGCCTACTCAGGCCGGGGCGCGGCGTCGCCTCTTTGCGCCGGGCCCGCGCGCCCCTGCCACCACGTCCCGCCTTCCTCTTCAGCCCCCGCCTTGCGCGCTTCCCCCCTCAGCCGTCGCCTTCGCCCTCTCCCCCCTCAGCCACCGCCTTCGCCCTCTCCCCCCTCAGCCACCGCCTCTCCGTGCTTCCCCTCAGCCTCCGTACCTCGGGTGCACCAAGGTCGAGGGCGGCAGTTCGGGGACCCTGGTCCGTTCGGCGCGGCGCGCGGCGGCCTCCAGGGTGCCCGGGGCGAGGGAGCGGAGCCGGGGCGCGTCGGGTGCGAGGCCGAGGAGGGGCGGCCGGTCGCCCGGGACCGCGAGGAGGAAGCCCCAGTCCCCGGGCCCCTGTTCCGTACCGCCGGTGCGGTCGGCGCGATCGGGACCCGCCGCGAAACCGGGGGTGCGGCCGCTCGCGCTGTAGGGGCGGGTGGCGAAGCCGGCGGCGCGCAGGGTGGCCTCCACGGTCCAGTAGGTGCGCGGCCGGTCGGTGACCGATCCGGCGTGCACGGCGAACCGCCCCGAAGCGGTGAGGACGCGGGCCACGAGTCCGTGGAACTCCTCCGAGTAGAGCTTCGTGCTGGGGGTGATGCCCGGGTCGGGGAGGTCGGAGATCACCACGTCGTACCGTTCCTGCACATGATCGGCGGCGCCCCGGAGCCAGTTGAAGGCGTCCGCGTAGACCACCCGGACGCGGGGGTCCCGGAACGCCTGTGCGTTGAGCGTGGCGAGGGCCGGATCGGTGCGGGCGAGGCGGACGACGCCGGGGTCGATCTCGACGACGGTGACGGCGGAGACCCCGGAGTAGCGCAGCACCTCGCGGGCGGCGAGCCCGTCCCCGCCGCCGACGATCAGCACGCGCGCGTGCGGGCCCTTCATCGCGGGGTGGACGAGCGCCTCGTGGTAGCGGTACTCGTCCTGTCCCGCCACCCGCAGCCGGCCGTCGAGGAACAGGTCGGGCGGGCCCTCGCGGCCTCCCGTCACGACCACCTCCTGGAGGTCGGTGTGGACGGCGACCCGCACCTGGTCCCCGTACACGGCCCGGCGCGCGGCCTCCTCGAAGTCGTCGACGAGCACGGTCGCGGTGGCCAGGACGGCGAGGACCGCCATGTTCACCCCGATCAGCAGGGCCCGGGAGCGGGCCGTGAGGTCGCGGCGGAAGACCCACAGCACGAGGCCGCCGCCCGCGATCGCGTTGACCGCGCCGGTGACGAGTGCGCCGGTGAGCTGGCCGAGCCAGGGCAGCAGCAGGAAGGGGAAGGCGAGGCCGCCGACGAGCGCGCCGACGTAGTCGGCGGCGAAGAGGTCGGCGACCGTGCCGGCGGCGTCGTCCTGCTCGACGGGCGGCGCCTGCCGCCTCGCCCGCTTCGAGGGCCTCGGCTCCGCCCCCGCGGCCCGCTGTATGAGGGACATGAGGAGCGGGATCTCCGCGCCGATGAGCACGCCGATGGCGAGCGAGAACGCCACGACGACGTGCCGCGACTCGCCGAGCCAGGCGAAGGCCGCGTACAGCGCGAGGGCCGAGCAGCCGCCGATGAGCGCGAGCCCGGCCTCGACCAGGCCGAAGCCGACGGCGGCGCGGCAGCGCAGCCGCTTGGCGAGGAGCGAGCCCACGCCCATGGCGAAGACCATCACGGAGAGCACGACGGAGGCCTGGGTGACCGAGTCGCCGATCAAGTAGGACGCGAGTGCGACCAGTTCCAGTTCGTACACCAGACCGCAGGCGGCGCAGACGAAGACCACGGCGAGGATTGGGAAGCGCACCGCCTCGCCCGACCGCGACGGCCGCGGCGGCCGGGACGGCCTGGGCCGTCTGGGCGGCCGCTCGCGCCGCCGCACGGGCGGTTGGCGCACCCTGGTGGGTGGCATGGTCACGGTCGGCTCGATCATGAGCGTAACGCTACGTCACGACTTACTCGCCCTTTGTCACCCACACGAGTGCATCTGGAGCCCTTGAGGGGCGCATCAGAGCGTTGCGGGCATACGTGCGCCGATCCGGGTCCTGGTGACCACCAGCTGCCCTTCCTGCGGGTAGGCGTGCCAGGTGCGCCACCGCACCTGGCCCTCGTGACGCTGCGCCAGCATCGCCGTGAACGCGTGCGGGGAGCCGGGGAAGGTCCCCGCGAGTCCGTTGGGGTGGTCGGCGACGAGGGCGAGCAGCTCCTGCGCACGGCCCGCGAAGGAGCCGTGCGAGAGCGTCTCGACGCGCGCCGCGAATTCGTACTCCCATTCGCCGACGCGCTTGGAGACGCCGAGCGGGAGGGGGGTGCTGCTGCCGGGCATGCAGGCGACGGTCTCCGAGCAGCTGCGCCCCTCCTCCTCCAGAAGTACCTGGTGGGAGGCGCCGAGCAGTCTCAACTGAATTCTGGCGCCGGAGAGTTCGAGGTCGAGTACGGCCAGGGCGGGCAGCGGCTCGCGCCCGAGGGCCCAGGCCAGATCGGCCGCGCGGGTATCGGTGTAGGAGGTTTTCAGGGTGGTGAGCATGGGTCGGCTCCGCAAACACGGTTTGACGGGTGGGCCGGGGGCGCCCCGGAGAGGGTCCAACGGGAGTGGGGGATCGCCGGCTCGGTTCCACACACGGTCCGAGGGCTGTCTCTGTCAGGAGCGAGAGAACCACGGACGCCGGGCGACTCGCAGCGTTTTTACCCAACTTGCCGTGGTTTCCAACCCCTTCGGGGACCCCACAGTTCAATTGTTCAATCAGAATCGATCGACAAGATCCGCCGAAATGCCAACGTCACGTGCCTCCTGGCCCGTTGTGTCGAGCCCTTGCCCGGTCGGGCCGGTCAGCCTGACCGGCCCGACCGACCAGCCTGACCGGCCCGACCAGCCCGACCGGCCGGCCCGGCCCCAGGCGTCGCCCGGCAGACGGGACTTTCGAAACACGCCCTAGCTTGATCTTTAACGTGTGGCGTCGAACGGTGCGTCGTACTTGATCACTCGGTTCGGTAAC